>JAFNQK010000229.1 GCA_017386165.1 Treponema sp. | reverse complement strand
CATGCCGTCTGTTGAGTTAGCGGTAAATGTAGCCCAGTTGTCTGTTGTTTCTGCAGTAATCGTATCAGTAATATCACCCTCGGTATAAGCTAGTGTTGCAGTACTTCCGCTAACAGTGTAGGTACCAGTGCCACTAATGCTCATAAGACCGCCTTGATTCACTGTAGTAGTGCCGTCACCATTCAGTACGATAGTTTCACCGCTTTCAGCCGTGTAGGTTCCTACATATGGCTTTGACTCAGTACTTGCAGTGTTAGCAGTGGGACATCCCGTTAGGCTCATGCACAGAAGTGCTCCCAACACCAAGGCAATTGCCGCCAGACCAAACTTTTTGCAACTTTTCATAGCTGCCCTCCTTAGAAAAATCTGCCAAACGCGAACCGAGCGTTAGCAATGGTTCGCGTTTGGAGTGGTTATGTCAATCACTCCAATGCTATAGCATTGGAGAATTTTTTAAGGTGTGGAAAAGTGGAAAAGTCGCCTTATGGTAAGTATTCTGTTTTTATGTTTCGAAGAGAATTAAACATGCGCTCCTTTGCATAACGGTCTCCATTTGTTAATGCAAGAAGTTTTGCACGAGCTTCTTTTCTTCCTGAATTATCTTGAAACATACAAGTACATGTTGTGCTTATATAACCTGCTGCTTTTGCATGAAGTTTTATTGTTTCAACATCTGCGTAACACAAAGGTCTAATTATTGAAAGCGGATATTTTTGATAGTTAAGTCGAGGGGGCATAGTATAAAGTTTACCCTTCCCTATCATATTCATTAAAAGTGTTTCAAGGATATCATCTAAATGATGTCCCAGTGCAATTTTTGTGTAGCCATTTTTAACTGCATAATGCACCAGTTCATTACGGCGCTGATTTGAACACCAGTAACAACTCATCTTTTGCCCTTCTTGAACTCTATTCTGAACATCAACAAATAAACTCTTCGTTTCAACATTCCATGACTGTAACTGTTCCCTCAATTTAGGACTCATTGTACATGCTTCAAAATCTGTTTCTATGTGAAGAGCTGTAAAAGAAAAATGTGCATCGTTTCGTTTTAGTCTATTTGCAAAATATTCAATCATTGCAGTTGAATCTTTACCGCCAGAAGCACCAACTAAAATGCGGTCTCCTGGCTCTATCATGTGATAATCAAATACTGCTTTGTCTATTATGCTAAAGAGTGGTGGTTGAGGCATAACACAAGTATATTAAAAAGTAACTGTTCGTGGTGCAGAAGTAAAACTACTAAAGGTTGCTCTTGCATTAGTAAAATACAAAACTTCTGTATTGTCGTCATCTGCTGAATACATTTTCTGTAACTCAGGGTAGTGTGACAGCATGTCTGCCTTTGCTTCTCTGCGGTCATCACGCACTAAGGTTCCTGCAACACGAAGCCACATTCCCTTTGCGCCGTCAAAACAAGACAGTTCTACTTTGGGATTTTTCTGAATCTGCTTAGAAACTTCTTTTGACTTTCCTGTCTGGATATACAGTTTTCCATCAAAAATATTTACCGTTCCAAACGGTCTGACACGCGGCTGATCATCTTCTACTGTCGCAAGATAATAGGTTCCGCAGGCTTTAATAAAATCGTATACTTCGTTCATTTTTTTACTCCTTTAGGGCAGTATAGCACACAATGGCAACAAAAAAATGCTAAAAACGCTGGAAAAAAGGCAAATTCAGCAAAATTTACCCCTTGAATAAGACTATTTGAGAAAAAATGCTTGACAAAGTTAAGCCACGGGTGTATATTATTATCAGGATGGCTTGAATAGGGTAATAAACGCAATCTTTCAAGTCATTCTGGAGGATTTTATGTCATACGCAAAGCATTTTTATGTTGAACGTGCATTACAGGATTTCAATCTTTCCTCAAATGGAATCGATGAGACTGCAGGTCTTGTAATTTCGTTCGCTGCTTTTGCTGCAAAGAAAAACGGCATGTCTGCTTCCGTTACTGTAAAAGATGCTCTTTCTGGGGAAGATATTCCTGCTGCAGTAAAAGAGTTCATCAGCGGTGACGGTGCTCAGTGGACTGAATGCAGCCTTGAGGCTTTTGAAAAGGTTTCTTCTGATGACATTAAAAATTATATTACTGATAAGATTTCTGAACGAAACATTGCATCTGGATTTGCTCACGGTGCTGTTTTGAGTCAGCCTGATACGCTTAATGTTTTGAGTGCTGCCATTCTTGACATTAAGTCTGAGGACTCTGTTGCAGATTTTGGTACAGGCTTTGCTTCTTTTTTGATTTATGTTGCAGATAATTTTCCTTGCAAAAGACTGGAAGGAATTGAAATCAGCGCTAAAACCAGACTGTATGCCAGCCTGCTTGCGTATCTTGCCGGTTTTGAAATTATCATTACGCTTGATGATGTATTAAAGCTTTCGGATGCTGAAAAATACAATAAGATTCATTCTTTCCCGGAATTAAACTCAGATATGGTCATTCCGTTTATCGAAAAGATTCTGCAGCTCCTTACTGATAATGGTCGTGCTGTAGTTTTGCTTGGCCAGGGCTTTTTGCTTAATGATGCCCGTGGTCTTAAAGAGATACGACAGAAACTGATAGACGGTGGCTTTGTAGAGACTGTGATTGAACTTCCTGCCGGAGTTTTACAGCCGTTCTCTATGGTAAACACAGCACTGCTTGTTTTATCAAAGAACAACAAGTCTGTTCGTCTGGTAGACGCGAGCGAATTTTATGAGAACACAAGACGGGGTGCAAGTGCACTTACTGAAGATGCTGCTAAAAAAATCTATCAGATGCTTGGCACTGACAGTGACAAATCACGCAGTATTACAAACGAAGAAATCAAAGCAAAGGATTATGCTTTTTCTTCAAGAACATATTTTCTCGAAGAAAAGATTACTCTGGGCAAGGTAGCGCATTATGAAAAACTCTCTGACCTTGTTGAAACAAAAATTCTGCGTGGCGCTCAGATAAAGGCTTCGGAACTTGATGAACTGGGAAGCGATGATGACACGGGAATCTATTATGCTTTTGCAAAAGACATTAAGGATAACCGTCTTGTTTCTGAGCTGCAACCGCTTAAAGAACTTGATAAGAAACTTGAAACCATTGCACTTAAAGAAGGCGATGTGCTGCTGGTAATGGCAATGAGCGGAACGCTTAAAGTTGCCTGTGTAGAAAATCTTGAAGGACGTAAGATTATTCCTGCCAGCAATATTTACATAATCCGTCTGAATCAGGAAAAGATTCTGCCGGTTTACTTCAAGATGCTGCTTGAAACAGAACAGGCACAAAAGAACTTTGATGCTTTTTCTGTGGGCACTACTATCAGGGCAATAAGTGTGGATTATCTGAACAAACTTCAGATTCCACTCCCACCGTTAGAGGTGCAGAATGAACTGGTTAAAAAGTATCAGAAAATAGAGGATGAGAGCGAGCTGCTACGACAGAAGCTTGCGGCTCTGGTCAAGGAAAAGGGTGAAGTACTAGCCTCACTCTTTTAATCAAAAAAAATAGAAGTCGATTTTTCTCTCAATAGTTTTGCGTTGCCATATACGGCAAGGCTAGGAGAGTCGTCGTCTCTTCACAAAATTACACTAGCCCGAAGGGCTTACAGGAGGATGGTATGTATATTAAGGCTTATGGAAACAACACGTATTCAGAGTTTCTCGAATTTGACCTTCAGGATGTTTTTTCAGAAAATGCAAAGCGCTTCATTTCTGAATCAGGATACACTGCTGAGCAGCTCAGTTACCGCACAAATCTTTCTGTGTCAACAATTAATCGCCTCAAAGCAGGACAGAATCTTACAATTCACGGTATCTGCGCCCTTGCCGAAGCCCTGGGAAAAGACTGGAGAGTATTCTTTGCGTAAGGTGAGTTGAAGCTTAAACTTTTTGTTTATACTGATACTTCTGCTGATGTTTTGAGCCAGCGGTAAACTCGCTGATCTGTTTGCTCCAACCCATGCTGTTAAGGTCTTCTCCCCAACCGTTTACGTCCTTAACAGTAAGGGAAAGGCCAAAGCATTTATTTGATCCATCGATTAAGCAGTTCTGTAACTGTTCGTAGCAGTGACTGTCATTCTTGTCGTAACACTGAACCGTAGTGCTGCCGTGGTAAAAGCGGATTCTAATAGCCCCGCGCTTAAGTGCTTCTGTTACAAGAACAGTGCGTGCAGGATTGCCTTCTTCGCAATAGGTTGCATCTGCTGTTAGTCCGTTTGCAAGACAGAGCGCTTCTTTTTCTTCTGTAGTAAAGCCAAGGAGTTCATAATGATTCAAAAAGAAATTAACGTGGGTGTCTTCCAGTTCATAAAACACGCCGTCTTTATACCACATGCCGGTTGTTCCAAAGTATCCGCCCATTACAGTCTCCCTGCTGCTTTAAGTGTTTTGTTTATTTTAATTATAAATTCGCAGAATGTCATTAAATGGCACCTCTGCATATTACACTAAAAATATAAAGAAAACGGCATTTCTCAGGAATATATAAACTGTAATGGAACAGTTTAAGGTCCGTTTGTACATGTTTATTTAACTGTCGATTCAAATGGTGTTGCAGAATTTTGCAGCTCGCAATATATGTGGTCTGGATTTGGAACAAGACATTTCTTTAATGAATTTTGTTGCAAAAAAAGAAATATAATCCTGAAAACCTGGAGGAGAAATTTCAGAAAATATCCCGCTAAAAAATAATGCTTTTTTCAGATATCATGTTATAATATATACATGAGCAGAAGACTAACAGACGAAGAACGTAGAGAACGACAAAAAAAGCGGGACGCCAAAGCTATTGAAAAAGAGCTGAATCCTCAGGTTGATATGCACGGAGTAAAAATTCTTCGGATATTGCGTGAAGAAGCTCCGAAGAATCCAGATATAAAATATAATTCAGAATATTTTGCAAAGCGTCTTGATGTTTCCAATGTTACTATCATGAGATCAATCAAAAAGCTCAAAAGTAACAATGTGCTAAAACAAAAGCAGGTTCATGGAAGCTATGTTATTGATGAAAATTTTGACGAAGAGAAATTCTCTGAACACTGCTCAGATGAAATAAAAAAGAACATTGCGCTCATTGCAAGTCTTGGCGGAGTTTTAAAACAGTATAAGAACACACCGCTCTATGAAAGCGTAGTAGACCTTGTCTACTTTCTTCAGCCTGAAATTGTTAAAAGCGATAAAATATTTACTTCCGGCAGAGTTGTTGTTTCTCCTCAGATGGAATATGACATCAATACTCAGAACTGGGAGAAAGTATACGATGCCTTGCAGAAAAATCACAAACTGAGATTTCGTTATACCAAACCTTATACCAATAATGAAGCTCAGCGGATTGTCTGGCCGTTCCAGCTTATTCTGGATAACGGTTCAGTGTATCTTTTTGCATACAGCGAATATGCAGATGCAGTGCTTTTATATGATTTGAATTATATGGCTGATGTTGTTGTCTTGAACAAAGAATTTAAACTTCCCAAAGATTACGACATCAACAATTACAGTGGCGGTGGTCGTCTTGGTGCATACAAGGGCGACAAAATAGAAAAATATAAAATACGCTTTACCGGTTATGCAAAAGAATGGATGAAAAATCACAAACTTGCAGATGACCAGACTTTTAAGGAGGATGAAGAATCTACCACAGTATTATTTACATCCAGTCAGTTTGACAAAGTTCTGGAATTGATTTTGAGCTGGGGCCGTCAGGCAGAACCTCTTGCCCCTGCCCGTCTTGTAAAACGCTGGAAAGAAGAAGTTCTAGCAATGGCGGAAAAAGTAAAAGATTAGTATCAATATCTCTTAAATTCTCATAAAATGAGAACCTTCTGTTTTATATTTATCTTGTAAAACAGGAGGTTCTTATGTCTAAAAAGAAAAAAAATAACCCAGTACAAAGTTATATTCTCGCAATAAAAAGTATGTCGCTTGCTT
>JAFNQK010000228.1 GCA_017386165.1 Treponema sp. | reverse complement strand
GATTGTTCTTGATGACTGCACTATTAGACTTTTCCCAAAACTAGATAGTGCCGATGGAGTTGTATCTACTGTGTCACGGAAGATAAAAGATTTTATAGGACATGGACATATTGTTATACCCTTATATTTTTCTGATTGGAAAACATTAAAAATAAGTGAATCTGGTATATCATTTTGTGATTTAAACTTTGAGACAAAACATTTATTTGTAGAATCAAGAATTAAGTACTACGATAGCAATAATTTTACCTCTATGGCAGCAATTGGGAATGTTCTTTTCGATTTACAAAATGAATTTATGGCAGAGCCCGATTATCACTATAAAGAATGCATAATTTCGCTTGTTAATATAATAAAGGAAACTGCTTATGATTTAACGTTCAGACCAAGTCCACGAATTACAATTGACAATAGAGAAAAATCATTAAAAGAATTAAATTATTAAAAAGAATATTTTCTAAGTGGAATGAAAAAAACGCTATCATAAAATGATAGCGTTTTTTTCATAACGTGCTATACTATGAGTATGAGTAGAAAACTTTCAGATGAAGAGAAAATGCAGCGTCAGTTACGACGCGACGAAAAGGCTGTTGAAAAAGAGGCACATCCTCCGGTAGATAAATACGGAGCAAAAATTCTTCGTATTTTACGTGAAGAAGCTGCGGATAATCCTGGAATAAAATACAATTCTGAGTATTTTGAAAAAAGATTTGATGTTTCTAATATCACTATTCTTAGGGCTATTAAAAAGCTCAAAGATAATAATCTGATTAAAGATAAGCAGGTTCACGGAAGCTATGCTATTGAAGAAAAGTATTATGAAGACTTTTATTCACAGTCCTGCTCGGAAGAAATTAAGAAGAATATTGCACTCATTGCAAGTCTTGGCGGAGTTCTGCAGCAGTATAAAAACACTCCACTTTACGACAGTGTAACGGACCTTATCTACTTCCTTCAGCCGGAAATCGCAAAAAGCGACAAAATCTTCTCTTCAGGCCGCGTAATTGTTTCTCCTCAGATGGAATACGATATCAATACCCAGAACTGGGAAAAAGTATATGATGCCCTTCAGCGGAATCACAAACTACGGTTCCGTTACACAAAGCCATACACAAATAATGAAGCACAGCGAATCGTCTGGCCCTTCCAGCTTGTTTTGGATAATGGCTCTGTTTATCTTTTTGCCTACAGCGAATATGCAGATTTAGTTCTTCTGTATGACTTGAACTATATGACTGATGTGGTTGTCCTTAATGAAGAATTTGATTTGCCGGAAGATTATGACATCAACAATTACAGCGGTGGCGGCCGTCTTGGTGCTTACAAAGGTGATAAGATTGAAAATTATAAAATCCGCTTTACCGGTTATGCAAAAGACTGGATGAAAAATCACAAGCTGGCAGATAATCAGACTTTTAAGGAAGATGAAGAATCTACAACAGTTTCATTCTCATCCAGTCAGTTTGACAAAGTTCTGGAACTGATTTTGAGCTGGGGCCGACAGGCAGAACCTCTCGCCCCTGCCCGCCTTGTAAAACGCTGGAAAGAAGAAGTTCTTGCTATGGCGGAAAAAGTAAAAGATTAGTACCAATATCTCTTAAATTCTCATAAAATGAGAACCTTCTGTTTTATATTTATCTTGTAAAACAGGAGGTTCTTATGTCTAAAAAGAAAAAAAATAACCCAGTACAAAGTTATATTCTCGCAATAAAAAGTATGTCGCTTGCTT
>JAFNQK010000227.1 GCA_017386165.1 Treponema sp. | reverse complement strand
ATGGCGGAAAAATGCAGCTAATTACTTCTCCACGGCTGAATGCTGACGATGTTGCAGCAATCCAAAAAGGCTATGAATCTCGTGAGTCTATATATTTAAAAGCATTCAAGCGTGAAATGAGTATACCAAAAACAATAAATGAACAGAATCGCTTGAGTATTTTGGCAAGTCTGATTGAGCAAGGAATACTTGAAATAAAAATCGCCGTTACTGAAAACCCCGAAATCAGCATGTATCACGAGAAAATCGGAATCTTTGAGGATGATGACAAAAACAAGATTGCAATTTCTGGCTCCATGAATGAATCTGAAACTGCAATTTCTGAGAATTTTGAGTCTTTCTATATTTTTTGCAATTGGAAAAATGGTGATAAAGAAAAAGTCGAAACTTGTGAGAAAGATTTTGACGCAATGTGGAGCAATAAACAGAAGGCTTTAAAGGTCTTTAATTTTCCAGAACTTCCCGAAACGTTTGTTCGCACTTACAAACTTGAACGAAAAAACAACAGTGCAAGGGCTGCGGAAGAAAAACTCGCTTTTGAAAATGTAACTGAAGAAAGCAAAATGAAATCACAGTTATTTTTTAATTTCGGTGACAAAGTTGCTCCTCGCGAACACCAGCGTAAAGCAGTTGAAAAGTTCATCGAGGATGAATTCAAGTGTCTTTTTGCAATGGCGACGGGAACAGGAAAAACGCTCACATCGCTTTTTGCGGCAAATGAGCTTTCGTGTTATGTGCAGCTCGACTCGATTCTGATAATTGTTCCTCTCAAAGACTTGGTTGACCAGTGGGAAAAAGATATACGTAAATATTTTAGAGGTGAAATTATAACTGTCCGTTCAGGTGTTGAATGGAAAGAAAAGATTTCAGATTTATCCCTCCTTCGTCTTCTAATAAAAGAGAAACAAAATCGTCTTGTTATAATCACGACTTATGATTCCTTTTCTTTGAATGATGAAAAACTCATATCTGTTCTTGGCGAGAACGCGCTGATTATCGCTGATGAAGCCCACAAATTCGGAGCACAGACTTATTCTAAAAAACTTCCTGAAAATGTTAAGTATCGAATAGCCTTATCTGCCACACCAAAGCGTGCTTATGATGACAAGGGAACGAAAGCGATTTTTGACTATTTCTGTCCTAGCGATAATCCGTATGAATTCACGATAAAAGATGCAATCGATAACGATATGCTCTGCCATTATGAATATCACCCGATTATTGTCCGTCTTACGGATGATGAGATGGAAGAATACGATATGATTTCTGAAAAAATCAGCAGACTTTCTGTGATTCTGAATAACTCAAAGAATTCGAATGTTGATGATGAAAAAAGACTAGAACAACTTTTAAAAGAACGGCACAGGATAATTGAGCATGCTGAAAATAAAAAAGAAATTTTCTTGGATACAATTATTGAACAGATAAAAAAATATAAAGACAAGACCATTGTTTTTTCTCCTGATGGAGTCGATGACAACGGCAACGATTTGCTTACAACATACAGAACAGAACTTTGGAAGCGTCTTGTTCAGAAAGGCAAAATCGTAAATATGGCTGAGTATATTCAGGGAACTGATAAAAAAGTTATTGATTCATTTGCTGCAAACGCAATCCATATTCTATTTGCAAAGCAACGTTTGAACGAGGGAATTGATATTCCAGCTGCTTGCAGAGCTTTCTTTATTGCAAGTAGCACATCAGAACGGGAATTCATACAAAGGCGTGGGCGCGTGTTAAGAAAATCACCAGGAAAGAAAATTGCCGAAATTTTCGACTTTATCGTCGTTCCGTCTGACATGAAATCTCAGTATGCAAAATCAATCATAAATAATGAGATAAAACGGGCAATGGATTTTGCAGCTACGGCTGATAATTATGCAGAAATAGAACAAACGCTAAGAGCGTGGTTATAAAAGGTGGAATTATGGGAAATCTAGAAGAATCTTTACCAAAACTGGCAAAAGAAGCCTTGAAAGATGAAGATGATGTAACTCGTGGGCTTGTGAATGTGCTGCTACAACAAGTATATGCAGGACAGTACAAATCAAATCTGCGTACTATCGTTCAGAATATATTGGATGATGAAATTGATAAATACATTTCTGCGGGAATTGTTGATATTGATGATTTGGAGGAAGACTAATGGAATTTAAGAGTATTACAATAAAAAACTTTCTCTCGTATTATGATGTAAATGAAATTGAATTTTCAGACACTACTACGATTTTCATAGGTCAGAACAATACTGGAAAATCAAAAATATTTGATGCAATAAATTTTGCACTTTATGAGAGAGTTTGGATTACGGATAAAGGCGAAAATGGTTCATGGGTGTCAACCGATAGGGAAATTGCTTCGTTCATTTTAAACAATCATAAAAAGAATATTGCTCTTGCAGGAAATGATGAAACTGTTGAAGTTTCTGTTTCTCTTGAAATGGATACAGGAAGCAACTTTATTACAGCAGAGAGAACATATTTTTATAAACGAAATGGAGACGGTTTTGAATATGCAAGTAAGAATTTTTCTGTTTCGGTAGCTGATGCTGTCTCTGGCACTGTATACCCGTATATCGGACAGGAAGCGACTGATAAACTCGACATTTACTTTTCTCCTGCAATAAAGGATTATTTCTTGTTTCAGGGAGAGGCGTCTTCAAAAATTATGCAACTTCAAAAGGGCGGAAATTTTTCTCGTGCAGTTCGTGAAATTGCCCGACTTTCAGTTTTTGAGGATGCAAAAGAAATTGCCGAGTTGTATACAAAACATGTTCACAATATAATTTCACGAAAAAGAAATAAGAACCAAGCTCAACGAGCAGAACAAGAAAAATTACAAAGTCAAATAGAGCATAAACAGAACCTTTTGAACTCATATGAAGAGAAAAAATCCATTGCTGAACAAAATGTTTCAGAATACTCTGAACAGCTTGAAGTTTTTGAAGAGAAACTTGCCAAGTTAAAAGAATTTGAAGATTGGTTCAAACAGAAAAAACAGATTGAGGATAACAAGAAAAATATCGAGCGTGAACTTAAAGCTACAAATTCAGAGAAAACAGAAATTGCAGAAGATGCTGTTTTTTATAAAGTTCGTGAGAAAATAAGTTCCTTTGCTGATTTTTATTCAAAATTGGAGCAAAAGGGAGAGGTTCCTCCAAGTATTGCTGCCAGTGAAATCCGCAAGGCTTTGAATTATTGTCGCTGTACAATTTGCAACACAGATTTGTCCGAAGGTACTGATGCCAGAAAATATGCTGAAAGCCGATTGCCAAAATGTGATACAGACAGACTTGGAAGTTATCTTCGTGATTTGAACAGCACTATGTCAGATATAAGTGATGAAATAAACAGAATTCCTGATCGTCTCAAGACAATTCTAGATGGAAAACGAAGACTTGAAGAACGAAAAGAAAGCCTCAGAAAACAAGATGAAGAAGTAAAAGCCCTGCTTGCACAAGTTGAACTTGACTCTACTAACTCAGATAAAAAGAAACAAGAAGCAGATGATTTGCGTGAAAAAGTCAGAAGATATACAAGTCTTCTTGAAAATGCAAAAAGAGATTCTGCAAAAAACGAAGGTTCCGTTGGATTGCTTACACGAGAAATTAGAAATTTGCAGCATGAACTTAATTCACTTATTGTTGAAGATGATGATATTGATGAAAACGACAAAATCAAGAATCATTATGCAGAAAAATTGAATCTTGCCATGAGCAGACTATATCAAGTAGCCCACGATACTGCCTACAATCAGGTTCAAGAAATGGCGAACGAATATTATTCTGAAATGACAAAGGATAATGCCGCTTTGGTTGGAACTGTAAAAATTGACACCGAGACTTCTGAAATCTACACTGTCGATGAAAAAGGAAACAGAATCCGAAATATCAATCAGGCTAACCGAATCTCTATTCAGCTCGCAGTTATCGCTAGTATTCTTTCTGTAGCACAAGAACAGTTCAATCAGCAATATCCTTTTGTTACCGATGCACCGGTTTCAGCGCTTGGTGGAGATAACAAACTTAGAACAATTCAGACAATGATAAATGCCTTTGAGCAGTCAATCATCATTATAAAAGACGACATTTCGTCAAAGAATAAGTCAAATGATGAAATTAGAAAATTCATAACTGAATCTGGCGATGTTGGTGCTGCCTACGAGCTTTCTCTTTCAAAAGCGAATGAGGCAGACGGTATAACGGATCAATTCACTGTCATAACAAAAATTAAAGGATAATATGGGGGAAAATATGCGTGATATAATAGATTTAGGTGAATCATATAAATTCAACTGGGAAGATGAGTGGTACAAGAAATTCGGAAATCAAGTTGCAAACGCAATAAATCGAGCGACTGACCGCGATGTATTTAAGACAGACTGGCAAAGATTTGTCTGGGCATTCATACTCGGAATTTTTGTGGAAAAACGCACACCGATTCAAACAAAAACAAAAAATCCACCATTCGGCACAGAAGTCTTTAAGAATCGAAACAAAATCTTAAAAACAATGATCGGGCTTACCGTGCAGGAAATGTATAAAAACGATCCTGACAAACTGAAATCGGATTTTGAAACTGCAACTGAGAATAACGAAAATCTCGGAAAGCAGATCCGCATAGCTATAGAAGAATATGCTAATACAGGTTTTTCAATCATAGATAGACGTGGAAAAGAAAAACCCGGTTACATCGAAGATATTGAGTACGTTGTAGAAGATATTCTTTCAGATAAAACTTGGTCTTGGTAATATTTATCAAGAAAGATCCCAAAGGGTAAAATCCTAAAAAAGTCTTTCCCCCCCTCGTGCAAGGGATTGTAAGGGTGAGCGGAAGCGAAAACATGCGGAGCATGTTCGGAGGCGAGAGCCGTAGCCCTGAAAAGCCCGACCCGTAGCAGCCTGCTGCGGAGGGGTGCGCCCGTGTTGATAATTTCATATTTTATCGAAAAGGAAATCGACAGTTTAATGGAACTTTTTTTCCGTAATTCTATGGCTGCAATAATTTTTGAAAAAACATTTCATAAACTTAGCTTGCATAAAAGAAATTACGCTCTCGGTCGTACTATATCAAACAGACGGTTCCAGTCCAAAATTAAACCGGGGAAATGTTTTACAGATTTATCATACGTAAGGTCGATAAGGCTCTTATCAATAACCTCACCTTCTTTGTAATTGTGATATACAAAAGGAAATTTATCTATTATTTCCTGCCTGAATTCTGGACAGAAATTGTTCAGATAATTACAAAGAAGCTGCTTTTTATCCCTTTTGGGGTTAAAGGCAAAATTTGAACGCGGATATGGAGCTGCCATATGAACCACTGCGAATCTTTTTATAAGTTTCTCGGCCAATTCTGACGATATCGGGATTTCCTGCTTTTGCAGTTCATATAAATCTATTCCAGAATTTTTAAGCAGTACTGAAAATTGGGTAAAATCTTTATGCTCTCCGATAATAAAGTCAAAGTGAATATCTATTACGTGTCCTTTGTGTTTTCCATCCGTTACGTGTTCATAATCAGAAGTTGCTCTTCCAATTGCCACCAATAAAGGCTCGTACTTGCCTTTTTCCATGACGATTATAAGGTCTCCCTGCTCTATCTGTGAACCTTCTGTATAATTCAGACAATATCCGAGGACTTCGTTACCGTTCTTTAAGTCGTCAAAGAAATCCCGGTACCATGAGCCTGGTCCAAAAAAAGTTTCGACATCTTCGGTATAAAGAATAAATGCACCCATAACTTTTCCTTTTTACATCAGCTGTTTGGAAACAATATTCAAAATCTGTCCGGTGAGGCGTTTCAAATCTTTGCACTGAACCAAATGCGGATAAATTTTTTTCAAGTTGTCGTATGTTGAATAATCATCTTCGCAATCATTGTCCAAGGCTACGGCAATAACATTTGTTCCGCGAGACATTATTTTCTTAGCAGCATTTGCCGTATCTTTATTTGCAACGGCCCCGACATAATCATCATAATTATGACAAGGTTCGCCATCAGAAAGGACGATGATAAGTTTATTATCGCAAAAAGTTTTCTGGTTTATGTATTTCTCTGCCCAGTAAAGTGCTAGTCCGTCGCGAGTATTCCCGCTTGCGCCAAGCTGCATGACGTTTAGTTTTTCTTCTTCCCTGGAATTGAAATCAAGGAGAATATTTACATTCATTTCAGGCTCATCATAAACTGCACGATGCTCAACAATCGCATGTTCTATTTCCTGCTTCTTTAGGACCTCATGTGCCATATCTTTGTAATACTTATTATTTGTTTACAACTTGGTGATTTTTGTTGCACGACCCTTGCCACCCGTGATTTGGCTGATGGTGGCGTCGATGATAGCCTTAGTGTTTGCGTCGATGCTGTTGATGGCCTTGGCAACAGGAAGTGCCTTCTTGGCCACACTCTCTTCGGGCGCCCACTTGTTCACTGCCCAGATGAGCAATTTGCCGAGATTGATCACAATGAGCAATACGAGGAACACTGTGACCATACCGACAATCAGGAGCTGCAAAGCCCCATAAATGTCATTTGTAATCATATAATCCGAATTTATTTAATCTTTCTACGTTAAAAAACGCTGCAAATGTACGAATAATTTTCCACATATTTATATTATAAGGAACCTTTTTTTCGAAATGAGGGAAAAATTGTATAACCTTCTTTGTCAATGCTGTTTTCTTCGAGTCTGTCGAGAATATCGGCTGCCTGTGCCTTTGTAAGTCCTATACACGGCAGATGAGCCATACTGTCAAAACCGTAGTTATGCTTTATGTCGGAGACTATCTTCAGAGTCTCCGAGCCGTTTCCGCCGCCGCCTGCGCCGTATGTCACACTGATAAAATCAGGCTCAATATCAGCAAGTCCGTCAAGAGTGCTGTATATAACACTCTTGTCAGCATCAGGCTTCGGAGGGAATATTTCCAGTGAAAATACTGTCTGCTTTGTATTGGTTCTCATTTTACACACCTCGTTTTATGCGTGAATTTTCTTGTTATTTGCACGGGCGGACGATATCCGCCCATACAAAATATACTTATTTCTCGTTTCTTATTTCCTTTGCCGCATTTACAAGATTTTTCAGGCTTGGTACTGTCTCCTCGTTTCCTCTTGTTTTGAGTCCGCAGTCAGGATTTACCCAGAGCTTTTCAGCAGGGATACGGTCAAGCATTTTCTTTACGGCAGTCTTTATTTCATCCTCGGAAGGAATACGTGGGGAGTGGAT
>JAFNQK010000226.1 GCA_017386165.1 Treponema sp. | reverse complement strand
TGAGACAAATGGAATTGGAATTCGCCAGCTTACTACAGGTGGAGGTTCTTTAATGGATTGTCTGCCATGGGATGTAAGTATGGTTGATAATGCCGGAGAATATTATTCTGGAGCAAATGATTATTCTTCTCACGAAAAAGAAGATGTTGATACCATCACAAGTTCCCAGGCCCGCATCGGTAAATAAAGCAATCTTAATATAAAAAATGTAAACCCCATAAATCAATTTCACGATTTATGGGGTTTCTTTTAAAATCCGCCCTTATTTCTTTTTCCTTTGTTTTTTGTTATATTATATGCGATGAAAGTTACTGCAGAAAACATGGTAGAAAAATTTCTTCGCACTTGTATGAGTCCGTTTACGCTTGAGGATTTTTATGATTTTGTTCGTAAGATGGGTGTAAAGTGTGACAAAGAAGAATGTGAAGATTTTTTGTTGCAGAACGAAGATATTTTTGCCCTTAATAATGGGACTTATATAACGCGATGTGGTGCTTTTACAGGGGAATATTTTAGTTTCAGACCATCCCGCAAAGAAATCGAAAATAAAGCTTTTATCGTAGGGCATCGCTGTATGCCTTTTGCAGATCCTGAAGTTCTTTCCTGTCATTATAATTTTTTCTACAAGCAGAAGCTTCTTCCAAAAACTATCGTAAAATACGAAAGTCGCGAGGCGGCTGATTTCTTCTTTCTCTATGGCAGTGAATATGTAAATCAATACATCGTGAGTGACCCTGCCAATATTGATGTTGACCTTGCCGAAACTGATTATGAACTTCCGCGTTTTATAAATATTACTTGCACAAGTCTCGAGCCTCTCTTAAAAGACGGTTTTTCTTATGGGGACAGAATTATCTGTAATGTTTCTGACTGGGATACTTTTTCTATCGAAATCAATTTCATAAAGGCCGAAAAAAATCCAATGCAGATGGCGCCTCAGGATATTCAGCGGGAAACCTGGTACAATTTTTTGGAGTCTCAGCTCCTTGAAAGCTTTGAAAAAATGGGTCCCCGCAAGTCTATCGAGGAACAGCTTGCAATTGTCTTCTATAATAATCGTTCTGAATTGTGTACAGAATGTTGCGGCAGCATTGAAGAGCTTTTTTCTAGAACTAAAAAAATCGACTTTGAGCCTTATGGGGTTGAATCAAGAATCTGGTATACTGGCCAGGAAGTTCCTGCTTTTGGTACCTGGAACAAAAATATTCTCCTTCAGTCAGATCAGTCAGAAGTAGAATCAAATCTCATAACAAAGGATAACTTTGTTGCTGCTCCGGATTTTGTGGTTGATGCTTTCTTAAAAGATATTATTCACGAAGGTGTTGAGTTTTCTGATTCAGAAATGAATTCTCTTCTTTCAAAAATTTACCCTGATTATAATTGCATTCCTGCTTCTATTAGAAAACTAATCTTGTTGCACTTAAAAAATCGACATGCTATACTTTGTTCAAAATATAACCGCTTTGCCGAAAACGATTATGCTTTTGTAAGGCACAAGGCAATCGAGCTTTATTCTTCTGTAATAGAGATTGTATACGCGATAGATTTTATAGGCAGTGATATTTCCAGCTATCCGCAGCAGCCGCTTGTAATTTTTTCACAGTTGTACAGTCACTTGATGCAGATTATTAAGGGGATAGAACTTGAGCCTGAGACCTTGCCAAAGGATGTTTCTGAATTAACGCTTTCGTTATCGGGAATGCAGGATAATTTTGACTATATCTATGGGGATTTAAAAGGTATAATCGAGCAGCAAAAGAAGAAAGGCTTTGTTGTTTCAAAATAAGGGGAAAATAATGGGTGTGGATGTAGCTGAACTTATAAAAAGGGGTGGAGTATTTTCAGATGTAAAGGCTTCTTGTCCGGAAGATGTTTACAAATATATTTCGGAACAGATTGTGATGCCGGATGGAGTAACTTCTTCAGAAGTTTATGAAGCCTTGTGCGCGCGAGAAAAAATTATGAGTACAGCAGTAGGAAACGCAATTGCTCTTCCTCATGCTCGTACACCAGTTATCAAGGAAGGTGAAGACCAGAGAATCTGTGTTGTATATCTTTCTAACCCGATTGAAATGCATGCTCCGGACGGAGTTCCTGTTAAGACAATGTTTATCATTCTTACTCAGAACTCTCAGAGCCACTTGCAGGTTCTTTCAACTCTGGTAGGTCTCTTCCAGAAAACGCAGTTCAAAAAGCTGCTTGATGATCAGGTATCAGAAGCCGAACTTTTAAAAGCTGTTACAGAAATGGCTTAAAAAGCGGCTCTATATAGAAAACTCTATAAGAGGTATAAAATGAACGAGAAAGCGATTAATGCTGTTGCAACTTCAATCCGAAGTTTGTCTATGGATGCTATTCAGAAGGCTAATTCTGGTCATCCGGGAACTCCGCTTGGTGCAGCTGAGGTAGCTGCAGTCCTTTACGGAGAGGTTCTTAAGCACAATCCTGCTGATTCTAAATGGGCAGATAGAGACCGTTTTGTTCTTTCTGCTGGTCATGGTTCAATGTTGCTTTATTCTATCCTGCATTTGAGTGGCTACAAAGTAACTATGGATGACATCAAGTCATTCCGTCAGGTTGGAAGTGTTTGTTGTGGTCACCCTGAATATGGAATTACAGACGGGGTAGAATGTACTGCTGGTCCTCTTGGACAGGGTGTTTCTATGGCTGTAGGTATGGCTGTTGCCGAAAGTATGCTTGCAGCTCGCTTTAATACTAAAAATCATACAATCGTAGATCATTATACATATTCTCTCGTTGGAGAAGGTTGTCTCGAAGAAGGTATTTCTTCTGAGGCATGTTCTCTGGCCGGAAATCTTAAACTCGGAAAACTCATTGTTTTCTATGATATGAACAAGATTTCTATCGACGGTTCTACAGATATCACTTTTAACGAAGATGTTGCTAAGCGTTACGAAGCATACGGCTGGCAGGTTTTGCGCGGTGATATGTACAAGCCTGCTCAGATTTTAAAGCTTGTTGAAAAAGCTAAAAAATGTTCTGATAAACCAACTCTTATCATCTTAAAATCAATCATCGGTTTTTCTAGTCCAAAACAGGGAACTGCTGATACTCACGGTGCTCCACTCGGTGCAGACGGAATTAAGCATGCTAAAAAAGTTCTCGGAATCCCAGAAGATAAAGATTTCTATGTAGTTCCAGAAGCTTACGAATATTTTGCTGGTAAAAAAGCAGAATTCCAGGCTGCAGAGGACAACTGGAATAAAGAATTTGAAGCATGGTCAAAAGAAAATCCTGACCTTCGCAAGATGTGGGATGACTTCCACAGCGACAAGGCTACAAAAGATGTAGAAGAAGTTGCTTTTGCCGATACAGACAAGATGGCTACCCGCGATGCCAGCGGAAAGGCTCTTAACATGATGTGCCAGAAGTACGGCAACATCGTTGGTGGTTCTGCTGACCTTGCAGGTCCTAACAAGACTGTTCTCAAAGACTGCGACGGCATCTTTAATCCAGAAAACCGCAAGGGCCGTACAATTGAATACGGTATCCGCGAATTTGCAATGAGTGCAGTTGTTTCGGGTATCAACCTCCACGGTGGATTGCGCCCATTCTGTGCAACCTTCCTTGTATTTGCAGATTATCTCCGCGCTCAGCTCCGTGTTGCAGCTCTCATGAAGCTTCCAAATATCTATGTTCTTACACACGATTCTATCTATGTAGGTGAAGACGGTCCAACACATCAGCCTGTAGAAACTTTGGCAAGTTTGCGTGCAATTCCAAATGTTCAGACTTTGCGTCCTGCAGATGCTCAGGAAACAATGGAAGCATGGAAAATGGCATACGAATCAAAAGATCATCCGGTTTGTATCGCTCTAACTCGCCAGGCTCTTCAGGGCTTTACAAAAGCAGATAAAAACTGGAAAGAAAACGTACGTAAAAACGGTGCTTATGTTGCCCTCGACTGCGAAGGAACACCAGATGTCACAGTTCTTGCAACTGGTTCAGAAGTTTCAACCGCAATTGAAGCTGCTTCTAAAGTATCTGGAAAGAAGATCCGCGTTGTTTCAATCATGGACTATAACTTGTTTGACGATGCTGACAAGTCTGTTCAGGACAGCTTGCTCGGTGGTGCAAAGCGCGTAGTTTGTGCTGAAGCTGGAATCAGCGCCAACTGGAAGCACTACGCAACTTCAAAAGAAGATTTGTTCTGCATCAACCGCTTTGGCGAATCCGGTCCAGCCGCAAAAGTAGCTGAACACCTCGGCTTTACCGCTGATAAGTTGGCAGAATTGCTTTCTAAATAAGATAAATAGATTTTACTCCTAAAAACGAGTGCCCGCTGGTTGAGCTTGTCAAAACCATCGGGTGCTCGTTTTTTTTATGAGCGCTGGTTGAGCCTCTCGAAACCACCGCGAAACCTGTCACCGCGGGCTCGGGACTCATTCGCCCTCTCTCTAGTTTTTCTGTTCTGTCGCTTTCTGCTTTTTCCTACTCCACAAATAAGATCCCACAGCGACGCCGATTCCTCCAAGGATCATTATAAAGCAGAAGACCTGGCCGGTTGAAAAGTTCAAAAGGCTGGTGTTTTTGTAGATTGGGGCGGTGGCATCTTTTGCGATGCGGTAGCCGATATCTGAATCTGGTTCTCTAAAGTATTCGATTACAAAG
>JAFNQK010000225.1 GCA_017386165.1 Treponema sp. | reverse complement strand
GGACACGTTACATACTTCTTCAACGGTAATCGCCCTGGTGAATTTGATAAGAATCTTGAAACATACGTAGAAATCCCATCTGACGTTGTTCCATTTGAACAGCGTCCATGGATGAAGTGTGCAGAAATTACTGACAAGGTAATCGAAGCTATTGAAAGCGGAAAATATGACCACATCCGTCTCAACTACCCTAACGGCGATATGGTTGGACATACAGGTGTATTCAATGCTGTAGTATGTTCTATGGAAGGAATGGATCTTCAGCTTGGCCGTCTTAAGGCAGCAATCGAAAAAGCAGGGGGTATTCTCTGTCTTACAGCTGACCACGGAAACAGCGATGATATGTACGAACACAAAAAGGACGGTTCAGTTGCAATGGGTGCCGACGGCGAACCAAAGCCAAAGACTTCACATTCATTGAACCCGGTTCCAGGTATCATCTACGACCCTGAATACAAGGGCGAATACGATAATACAAAACTCAACAGCGGCCTCGGAATCTCTTCATGGCCTGCTACCCTTATGCAGCTCATGGGCTTCGTACCACCAACAGACTATGATAAGTCTATGCTTATCATGAAATAATTTTTAATAATGGTAAAAGTCGAGTTACTCTGATATGACAAAAATTGGAGTAACTCGACATTTTATACAAATATGACTGGCAAAACACAATTCAAAGGCATTTTAATTCTTCTTTTAACTGCAATCATCTGGGGTTCTTCTTTTGTTGCTCAAGACCTTGGAATTGATAACGTACAGGCCTTTACCTTTATGGGCGTAAGGACTATACTCGGCTCAATATTTCTTCTTCCAATTGTTCTTGTACGGGATTTTTATGCCAAAAGAAAAATGTCAGAACAGGAAAAAGCCGATTTCAAAATCAATAACAAAAAGACCTTTTTCTACGGAATCATCCTGGGTATAATTGTCTGTTTTGCAACCAATATCCAGCAGTTTGCCTTTTATTATTCTTCTGCCGGAAAAATCGCCTTTATCACCGCCTCTTACATGTTCTTTGTACCAGTGGTTGGTGTTCTTTTTCTCCACAAAAAATACCCTTTTATAACCTGGATTTGCGTTCTTCTCGGTTTTACGGGATTATATTTTCTTTCTTTCAAAACAAACAGTTTTGGCTCCCTCAACAAGGGCGATGTACTGACTTTTATCTGTTCACTTTTCTTCTGCGCACAGATTCTGCTGATTGAAAAGTTTTCACAGGAATGCGACGGAATCAAACTTTCCTGCATTGAGTTTTTTACTTCCGGAATTATCACCTGTATTCTGATGTTTGTTTTTGAAAAGCCGGAATGGACTTCTATTAAGGCAGCCGGTGGTGCAATTCTATATTCTGGAATTATGAGCTGCGGAATTGCCTACACACTTCAGATTATCGGACAGAAATACTGCGAAGCTTCGATTGCTTCTCTTATTATGTGCATGGAATCAGTTTTCGCCGTGCTTTCAGCAGCCATTATTCTCCATGAAAGACTTACTTTACGGGAAGGAATAGGCTGTATCATTATGTTCACGGCAATTTTGATTTCGCAGCTTTACGATATTGCAAAAAACAAGAAAGAAAAAAAAATTGAACAGGATTCTACCCCACAGGCTTAAATCACTGTCTTAATTTCAGATACATTTTATTTGATAAATATAATTTTTTGTAAGATACTATTTGTATCATGAAAAAAATAATTACATTTATTTGTCTTGCGTTCTGCACTTTTTTTATCAGCGCTCAGAACAATTTCTTTGAAAATTATGTTTACCAGTCCTGGAGTGCCTTTGGAGGACTCACAGGAACTACCGCAAATGACATCGTTCAGACTTCTGACGGCTTTATCAACATCGGAACCTATGAGGGACTTGTAAAATTTGACGGCGTTGAATTCAAAGCTGTAAACCGCTCCCTTGATAAGGACTACGATTTTCTATCAGTGAGAACAATGCTTGAGGATTCAAAAGGAACCCTGTGGCTGGGAAGCAACGATGAAGGTCTCCAGAAAATCGGAAAACAAGACATCAAAATGTACACGATGAACAACGGACTTCCAAATAACTCCATCCGTTCTATCATCGAAGATAAAAAAGGAAACATCTGGGTCGGAACTGCCGGCGGTATCATCTATATCACCCCAGAGGGAAGAATCATTTCTCCGCAGTTTGCAGCAGGAACAACAGCCAACGGCGTAATCGTTCAAAAACTTTTCTGCGACTCAGCTGGACGAATCTGGGTTTGCACAACAAACGAAGGCGGCTTTTTTCTATACAATAACGGAGTCTTTTATCCTGTCTCAGGACTAGAAAAGTTTAACACATACTTTGTTACGGCAATAATGCAGGACTTTCAGGGAAAATTCTGGCTGGGTCTCGGAGACAACGGTATTGTCACGATGCAAAACGGCTTTATAACAAAAGTTGTAACAAACACATTCCTTGATCATGTACCATCATATACAATTCTCCAGGAAAAAAACGGAACAATCTGGTTTGGAACCGAAAAAGGTCTTGTAGTATACAATAACGGATCCTTTTACGAATACCACGGAGTTCCCGAACTTGCAAAATCAAATATCAATAAAATTATCCAGGACCGTGAAGGAAACATCTGGTTTGCCACAGACCGTAATGGTATTGGAAAAATGACTCTCGGAAAGTTCAAGATTAAAAGACTTGGTCGAACAGTTAATTCCATTGCAGAAGATGCAAACGGCGTCGTATGGGCGGGAACCGACGCAGGAGTTCTCTGCTACATAAATGAAAATCCTGTATCAAACACCCTTACAGAATACACAAAGAGTCTTAGAATCCGACACATCGAAATTACGTCTGATTCAAAAGTTCTTGTAAGCTGCTATTCTAATCCAGGTCAACTCTTATACGACGGAAAAACCATAAAAAAATGGAATACAGACAACGGACTCTGCGGAAACAAAGTTCGTGTTGCAATAGAAAACAAGCCCGGCGAATATTACGTAGGAACAACAACCGGTCTTTCTATAATCCACGCCGACGGAACAATCAAAAACTTTAACCAGAACAACGGTCTGGACACAGAATACATTATGGCCCTCTACAAGGACACCCACGATGTAATCTGGGTCGGTACTGACGGTGGCGGAATCTATCTTATCAAAGATGAAGAAATATTTACAAAAATAGATACTCAGGACGGAATCAGCGGAAATGTAATCTTCAAAATTACACAGGATGCCGAAGGCTTCTACTGGATCTGTACAGGAAGCGGTATCACCCGCTGTCACAATTTTGACCCGTCAAAAGAAATTGACCTCGTATGTGAGACCCTAAATTCAGAAAACGGTCTCGGAACAAATTCTGTTTTCCAGATTCTCTTTGACAAAGGGGAAAATGCCTGGATTACCAATAACCACGGAATCGCTTCTATCAATAAAAATGAACTTCAGGACGTTTTATACAAAAAACAGAAAACCGTAAGTGCAAAGTACTACAACAAAAACGACGGGCTTGATTCAGAAGGAACAACTTCTACCGCCCTGTCAATCGTTGACCATCATGGACGTCTCTGGTTTACCATGATTGACGGTATCGCAATTTACGACCCGCTGAATGTTTCAAACAGTTCAATTCCTCCTCTGGTCCAGATTGAAACCATTTCTATCGACAACGAAGAAATCAAAAATTATGGTCAAAATATCATTCTTAAACCAGGAACAAAGCGAATCGACATTAAATATACAGGAATCAGCTTTGAAGCCCCAGAAAGAATTAAATTCTCCCATGTTCTCACCAATTTTGAAAAAGATTTTTCTGCACCAAATCCAGGAAGAATTGTTTCTTACACAAATCTTACACCAGGAAAACATTCCTTTATCGTAAATGCCATCAGCGAAAGCGGTCTCAAATCCGACAACGAAGAAATGATGATTTTCTTCCAAAAACCTTATCCATGGCAGAGACCAATTTTCTGGATTATTCTCGTAGTCGTTTTCATTGGAACCGTAATAATCTACTTCTATATAAGAGAACAGAGAATCAAGAAAGAAAACATGCGGCTTGAATCTCTGGTTCAGGAAAGAACCCGTGACCTTGCCCTCGAAAAAGAAAAGAGCGACAAACTTTTAAGATCAATTCTCCCGGATAAGATTGCTGACCGACTAAAAGAATCAGACAAAAAAAGTTTCGGTGAAAGTTTTGATAACGCAACCCTTCTCTTCTCCGATATCGTAGGCTTTACAAAAGTATCCAGTGGACAGAGTGCTGAGGAAATTGTAAGAGCCTTAAACAACCTGTTTACCCTCTTTGACGAAAGAGCCAAAAAGATGGGTGTCGAAAAAATCAAAACCATCGGAGACTCCTACATGGCTGCCTGCGGTATTCCAGAAGAAAACCCTGACCATGCACGAATTATGATTGAGTTTGCAAAAGGCATGTATGAGGATCTCAACAATTACAATAAAACTGCCAAAATCAAATTTAATATCCGCGTCGGACTGAACTGTGGACCTGTAATTGCCGGTGTCATTGGAACCGCAAAATTTATCTACGATGTTTGGGGTGATACCGTTAACGTTGCAAGCAGAATGGAAACTGCCGCAACTCCAGGCACAATCCGAATCACCGAAGATCTCAAAAACCAGATCAGCGGCTCCGGTATTCAGGTCAGTTCCCCTATCGAATGTGAAATCAAGGGCAAGGGTCTCATGAAAACTTACGAAGTCCTGATGCAGGAGGAAATCTAAATGAAAAAATTAACAGTATTGTGCACTGCCTTGAGTCTTTTAATCGGATTGACTTCTTGTAATGGTGAAAATAAAAAATATGTAAAGGTCGGTCTTTTGCACAGTCTTACTGGAGCCATGGCCCTCAGTGAAATTCCTGTACGGGATGCAGAGCTCCTTGCAGTAGAAGAAATCAACAAGGCAGGCGGAGTATTGGGCCGCCAGATAAAAGTTGTTCAGGAAGACGGAAAAAGTAATCCTGTAAAATTCGGTGAAAAAGCAAAGAAACTTCTAACCGAAGATAAGGTTGCAACAATTTTTGGCTGCTGGACCAGCGATTCCCGCAAGGCTGTAAAACCAATCGTAGAAGAATACTACAGTCTTTTATGGTATCCGGTTCAGTATGAAGGAATGGAAGCAAGCCCAAACATCATGTACACAGGAGCCAGCCCAAACCAGCAGTTTGTTCCTGCAATCGACTGGTGCCTTGAAAATCTCGGTAAACGGGTTTTCCTGATTGGAAGCGATTATCTTTTCCCTCGAAATACTAATAAAATCATCAAAACACAGCTGAAGCACAAAAATGCACAGCTCGCCGGCGAAATCTATGTTTCAATGGACAAGACAGATTTTTCTTCTATCATAAAGGAAATAAAAAAGGCCTCTCCGGATGTTATCATCAATACAATAAATGGAAACTCAAATATTTCCTTCTTTAAGCAGTTAAAACAGGCCGGACTTACATCAAAAAATCTCCCGGTAATGAGTTTTTCTATTGGGGAAGGAGAAGTCGATTACATCGGCGAAAGCAATCTTGCAGGCCATCTTGTTGCCTGGAATTATTTTGAAACCATCGATTCAAAAGAAAATCAGGATTTTGTTTCTAAATATAAAGAAGCATACGGTTCTGAGCGCAGTATCGGAGATCCATTAGAAGCAGCCTACATTGCAGTTCACCTATGGGCTTTGGCGTGTGAAAAAGCAGGCACCTTTGAGACAGAACCAGTCAGAATCGCCGCAAAAGGCCTTTCTTTCCAGGCCCCAGAAGGTCAGGTATCTATCGAAGGCTCAAACCAGCACCTTAATAAAACCGTTCGCATCGGAAAAATCCAGGATGATGGCCAAATAACTCAAATCTGGGCAAGTCCAACTACTGTAAGACCAGATCCATACCTCAGTACTTACTATTGGGCAAAAGGACTGTAAAACTTTATATTTATGTGCTAAAATCGAGCCATGTCTAAGAATATTTTATTACATGTAACAGGCTCGATTTCTGCATATAAAGCCTGCGCATTAACAAGTTTATTAACCAAGAACGGATACAATGTTCGGGTAATGCCAAGCAAGGATTCCCTTCAGTTTGTTGGTTCCGCAAGTTACGAAGGTATAAGTCATAACAAAGTTGAAACAGAAATGTTTGGGAACGACGATCCAATTCCTCATATTCATATTGCTCAGAGCTGGGCAGATCTTATAATCGTATATCCGGCAAGTGCAAACTGCATTAATCGTATGGCAGCAGGTCTTGCAGACGATTTATTCGGAGCAACCTTTCTTGCCAACAATTTTGAAAAACCGGTGTTAATTGCTCCTGCAATGAATACACAAATGTTCCAGCACCCTGCCGTTCAGGAATCCCTTGAAAAACTAAAGAAATGGGGCTGCCAGATTCTTCCTTGTGGAGAAGGTGAATTAGCCTGCGGTACAACCGGGGTTGGCCGACTTTTAGAAGCACAGGATGCATTTGAATATATCAAAAAGGCTTTATAATTCTTTTTCTGCGGGGTTATGATGAAGGTTTTAATTACAGGTGGCGGTTCAGAAGAACCTATCGATACAGTTCGCTGTATCTGTAATTTTTCAACAGGACGTACATCTGCATTTCTTGCAGAGCAGCTTTCTCAAAAAGGACATAATGTTACCCTTCTCCAGTCAGTAAGAGGAAAAGTTGCAGAGTTAAACTCAAATCTCACTGTAAAAAATTACAGAACTTTCCACGACCTGCAGGAAAATCTCAAAAACGAATGCCAGACCGGTAATTACGATGTTATAATCCAGGCTGCTGCCGTAAGCGATTACAGTGTAGGTTCAATTATCGTTGACGGAAAAGAATATTCCCCGGAACAAATCCCAAAAGTCTCAAGCGGCTGTGAATTATCAATTAAAATGAAGCAGAACCCAAAGCTCGTAGACTCAATAAAAAAATGGGCTTTAGATGCAGGATGCAAAACTCCGGTTCTGGTTGCCTTTAAGCTCACTTCTAAAGCTGACCTCGAAGATCGCAAAAAAGCCGTAAAAAAGGTCTTTGATTCAACAGGTAATTCTACCCTCGCCCCTGATTACGTAATTTCAAACGACCTGAGCGAAATCACTCCTCAGGCACACCCATGCCGTATCTTTATGAACGACATATCCGTAAAAAAAGAAGTAAATAACCTGCAGGAACTTGCACTCGCTTTGGAGAATCTTATATGATACTCACCCTCGATGTTGGAAATACACAAATAACTGGCGGACTTTTTGAAGACGACAAGCTTGTTCTTCAGTTTCGCCGCACCACAGCAGTAGGAAACAGTTCTGACGAAATTGGACTTTTTCTTCGTTCTGTAATCCGCGAAAACGGTTTTCACTGGCAGAAAATTGAAAGGATTGGGGTCTGCAGCGTTGTTCCTTCCATTAATTATTCCCTCTCAAGTGCCCTGTCAAAATATTTTTACAAAGAAGCACTTTTTATCCAGGCTGGAATCAAAACCGGTCTAAAATTAAAGTATTCAAATCCCCGTGAAATCGGTGCTGACCGAATTGCAGGTGCCATAGGTGCAGTGAGTCTTCACCCGGAAACAAACCTCATCATCATTGATATGGGAACCGCTACCACCATCGACTGTGTAACCAGCGACAAAGAATATCTTGGTGGAGCCATTCTTTCCGGCCTCAAAATCAGCGTCGAAGCCCTTGCCAACGGAACTGCAAAACTCCCTCAGGTAGAAATTGCTAAACCTGAACACATTTGTGGTACAAATACTATTGAAGCAATTCAATCAGGACTGTATTATGGTAACGCAGGTGCTCTTAAGGAGTTTTGCTGGCAGTACCAGAAAAATATCTTTAAAGGGCAGAAACCATTTATCATTGGAACCGGCGGATTTGCACGCATTTTTGAAGAATACAATCTCTTTGACGAAATAAGTCCTGAACTGGTTCTTTTGGGCGTAAAAAAAGCACTGGAGATGAACAGATAATGACTTTAACTGTTTTAAAAGCAAAACTTCACCGCGCAACCGTAACAGATGCAAACCTTAATTACGAAGGTTCTATCAGCATTGATACAGAACTCTGCAAACAGGCAGGAATGCACAACTGGGAAAAAGTTGACATCCTCAATGTTAATAACGGAGAACGATTTTCTACATATATAATTCCAGGCAAAAAAGGCGAAATCTGCCTTAATGGTGCCGCTGCCCGTAAAGCATGTCCAGGTGATAAAGTAATCATCGTCACATACACTCAGATAGAAGAAGAAAAAGCTGATTCATGGCAGCCAAAAATCGTTCTTTTAAATGAAGATAACTCAGTCAAATCAGTAAAATAATCTCTTAACAACAAGGGGGACAATATGTCTTCGGAAATTAAATTTATAGACGGTGGAGTTTGTGCTCCAGCCGGTTTTACAGCAAACGGTGTTTTATGTAAAATCAAATCAAGTCGCACAAAAAACGATACAGCCCTTATTTATTCAGAAAAACCATGTTCAGCTGCTGGTGTTTTTACACAGAACCGTGTAAAGGCAGAAAGCGTTAAACTTAGCAAAAAGAATATAGAAAACGGCCGCATCCAGGCAGTTATTGCAAACTCTGGAAACGCAAACTGCTGTACCGGTGAGCAGGGAGCAAAGGTTGCTTACCACATGGCTGAACTCACTGCAAAAGTTACAGGCTGTTCTGCTGACGATGTAATCGTTTGTTCAACAGGTGTAATCGGTGCTCAACTCCCGGTTGAAAAAATCGAAGCAAAAATCGACGAGCTTGCAAAAGGCCTTTCTAAAGAAGGTCACAAAGAAGCTCGCATCGCAATCATGACAACTGATACTCAGTACAAGGAATGTGCCGTTCAGTTTACAATCGGCGGAAAGCTCTGCAAAATGGGAACAATGTGTAAGGGTTCAGGAATGATTCACATCAACCTTGGAACTATGCTTTCTTTCATCACAACAGACGTTGCAATCAGCCCAAAAATGATCGATAAAGCACTCCG
>JAFNQK010000224.1 GCA_017386165.1 Treponema sp. | reverse complement strand
TTTGAAAAGTCCAAAAATCGAACTGTTTAAGGCATCTGTAATTCCGCTGTCGTATTTATAAATTCTGAATACGCCATTTTCAATAAGATATTGAGAAGGGTTTCTCATTGCAAGAATCTCTGAACTGATATCCATGTCTGGGAAAAGTCTGTATCCTACAATCCATAAAACGATTACAGTAAAGATTGCAGGATTTGCCCATGCGTAGCTAAAACCTCCAAACAAGTGTTTTACAACAAGCATTGTTACTACAGTGATTAAAAATACTGTCAAAGGATTAAAAGTTGAAGGAATAAGCATTCCTGTAATCAATCCCTGAACCAGACAAAGCAGAAGAGCAAAATAATCATGAATATCGTATTTATTAATTTTTTGATTAATAAAGTATGCTCCGATGGCACCTAATACGCAGGCAATAATATTGAAAATAGCTGTCCAGCTTGCTGTAATAATCAGCATCAAAACCTGAATTCCAAGAAGAATACTGATTTTAGTTGCTTCTATTCCTATTGAGTCATGAATATAAGTAAATGGCCTGATTAAAAGCTTTTTCATCTTATTTGATACCATTTTTATCTCCACTGTAGTTGTAGATTCTCTGACTTAAAGGAAGTCTTGCCGGGCAAACTGAATTACATAAACCGCAGTTTGCGCAGAGACTTGCTGAATCAAGATAATCCTGACTTGCTTCAAGTCCACCTGTAATATGTCTGTAAATGATGTCCGGAGATAATTTTCTCGGGCATACTCTACGGCAATTACCGCATCTGATACAAACAGACTGTCTCTGGTCTGGTGTCTTTAGGGTTGGTAAAAATGTTACTGATTTAACATATTTTGTAATCGGTGCGTCTAGAGAAGAAGTTGCAATTCCGTTAACCATTCCGTTGATAATTACTGCAGACGGAGATTTGATAAATCCGCCGCAATGTTCTGCAAGTGAATTGATTGTTGTTCCAAGTGCAATTTTTATCATACCGCTGGATGGAATACAATCTCCTGAAACAATTACATAACGGTCGATAACAGGTTTTTCGTAGCAGATGCTTCTGTACAGTTCAAAAACGGTAGAAGAATCTGTAAACAAATCTTTCTTGCTGATATTTGAAAAAGGTGCATCCTTAAAAGCTTTTTTTGCAGAAGTACAAATCTCGCGGACAAATGTAGACGGATATTTTTTAGAATCCGTTTCTAATACTTTTACAGGAATATTAAACTTATGAGATTCAATATAGTTTTTTTCGATAAACTCTTTTTCTGCAATAAAGAGAATTCCGTCTGCGTCCATTCCCAGGGCTGCAATTTCTGAACCGATAAATACCTGTTCCAAAAATAATGAAGTTACAAGGCTGTCTGCGATTCTCGACGGATCCTCATCAAAAAGTCGAACAACCAGGAGCTTTTTTGAATTTTCCCTAACCTTTTCAAGCTGATTTGCAAAAGGTTCTGGTTCATTTGTTACAAAAGTATTAATAATTCCGTATGTACCTGCTTTTCTGATTACAGAGGCAGGTGTAATTTTACTGATTTCAATTGGAGAGATTTTTTTACCTAAATAACTAAAGGAACCCTGAAGTGAAATTCTCATTCCCTTGACGGTTTTTCCTCTTGGCATGATTGTAAGTTCAATACCTTCTACTTTGCCCGGAATAGGAGAAAAAATGTTCTTGTTATATTTAGAAGAAGTTTTTGCTGCAGTTGCAATGAGTTGTCCTTCCTGGACTGTATCTCCAATCTGGACAAGCGGTTCACATTCTCCTGTTTCTTCAAGATAAAGAGGAATAACAACAGAAGATGGTAAAAAACCATTTACGGCTTTTTTATATGCATTTTTTTTAACTTCATGATTTACTGGAAAAACAGTCATTTAAGCCTCTGTCTCTTAGCTGTTTTTTTTGTTGTAAGATAATAAAATACAACCGGAATACAAACAGCTATACATAATAGTATTATAGTCAAAAAGTTTATTGTTTGTGAACTGGAAGCAACATAGCCTCCATGCAGTGATTTTCCCTGAGAATAAAGCATTTTTTCAATTGCAGGATATGAAAGGTTTTGTGCAGAAGTTTCGCATTCTTTCTTAAAATCCGGTCCAAAGGTCACTGAATGATGTTCCGGAACAATTAAACCGTCCTTGTTTACAAATTCAGTGAACTCAATGGTATTTCCGTTTTCAGGTTTTATATTTCTTTTCTGATTTACCGAAATGTATGGATATGTGCGGGTTTCCCAATACCATTCAACATAGTCCTGGGTATCCGGGAGGGAGCCTGATCCGCTTGCGCTTGGAAGCATAATTCCTTTTGTTCCTGAATATTTGCTGCTCGGATGAATAATGCTTGAAAAGCTGGCAAATAATAAAATACAGATAAGGCTTGCAAGACATAAAAGCATGCAGAAAGTTGATTTCTTTCCTACAAGAGGCATTACTGATGCGGTTCGGATATTTACGAAATGTACTCTGTATTTTGAATCCATCAGATTTTTTATGTTGATTGCAAGATAACTTACAGATAAAACTGATGCGATAACAAGGATAAAAAGAATGAATCCCTTGAAAGAAGTTAGTAATACAAGAAGAAGTGCTCCTGCCGCAAATCCGGGGAGTACTCTGCTTTTTATTAGGCAGTTAAAAGCCCCTTCTCTGTTCCAGACTTTGAGTGAGAAAAATATTCCGTACATAAATAGACAGGAACAAGACATTACGGGATAAAATGGAACTGACATTGTTAAGAGTACCGGAAAAACCATGGAAAGGCCGGTAAGCAATTTGTTTTGAGAGTTAAATGTCAGCAATACCGCAAAGACAATACAAATCAGTATCGATAAAAACGGATAACTGGAATGTGCATTAGCTCCGCAGAGAATATTCTGTTCTCTTAAAGTTTGAATTACTTCGGAAACTTCTTTTTCGTATTTGTCCTGAATATAATAAATTTTGTAATTCTGGGCTTTATCAAAAAAATATAAAGATCTTTTTTTGAGGTACTGGGATTTTTCTGCTCCCGAAAGACTTAATGCTACTTCTGGAGATTCTCTTGAGGCCGCAATAGGGACATTCTGATTTTCCAGATAGATGATATCTTGAATACCCTTCCCAGAAAGGGTGTTTATTACATCTCGATATTCCACATCTTTTTGAACATATAAAACGGTATAACCTGTCCACAATTTAGTTGTAGGAATTGTTCTCATTATAAACAACAAAAAGAGAGTGAGTAAAATGATACAACATGGAATTAAATACTGCTTAAGGAGTTTCATTTTAGAGTGTAGAAAAAGCCAGCCCAATAAAGAAACCCAATACGCAACCAAGTGTAACTTCTATCGGTGTATGACCATTAACCTCTTTGATAGGTTTGTAATCAATAATATTCTTTTCTTTGAGATCCTTGCCAAGTTCATTCATCTTTTTTGCCTGAATGCCGTTGCTTCTGCGAACCCCTACTGCATCTCTGACTGTAACCATCAAAAAAATGAAGGACAAAATAAAAATGTCAGAATTTAATCCGTTCTTAAATCCTATAGCAGTACAAAGGGAACAAACCAGTGCCGAATGACTTGAAGGAAGCCCACCTGTTTTCCAGATCAGGCTTTCTATAAGCTCAAAAACTGTATGAATTTTTCCGTAAAGGACATTAATTACTGTTTTAAGAAATTGAGCGGTAAACCAGCTTGTAATACAAGACAGCAAAACCGGGTTCAATAAAAAATTTTTAATGTTTTCGCTCAAAATATTTAACATAGTTTAATATTATAACATAGAAATAAGAAATTTACTAGAGATTAATTTTCTATTGCTGTATTATTCACTGTATGGATTTTACTGTTTTAACAGCGGGCAAAGATGATAATGACCGTCGCCTTGATAGAGTAATCAGAAAATTTGTAGCAGGTTCCAATTTGAATGGAATTTATAAGGCAATGCGAAAAGGTCTTGTAAAAGTAAATGATAAAAAATGCAGTTGCGATACAAGAATATTTGCCGGCGACAGTATAAAAATCGCTACTTTTCTTTTGGAAAATAATTCCGCTTCTCCAGAAACCTCTGAAACTTGTGATTTTGTTTTACCCATTGTCTATAAAAACGACCACCTTCTTTTTATAAATAAACCCTATGATAAAACAGTTCATGGAAGTCCTGATTCTTTAGATAAAATTGTTCAGGAATATTACAGGAATAATTCTTCTCAAAGTTCTCTTTCTTTTAAGTCAGGCCCCCTGCACAGACTGGACAGAAAAACTACCGGCCTCCTGGCTTTTAGCTGGGATTTACAGGGAGCCCGTTGGTTCAGCCAAAATATTGCTACACACCTTATTCAAAAAGAATATGTTGCTATTCTTACGGGGCTTCTTGATAAGAAAGAAGAATGGATTGATTACATTGAAAAAGACGATACTCTTAAGGAAAATAATGTTTTTCACACGGTCACAGCTTCTAATGACTCTGATAAAGGAAAATATGCTCATACCACCGCAGAACCTTTAGGATACGGAAAATATAAAGAAATTCCTTTTACCTATGCAAAGATTTTAATTACAACCGGGCGTACCCATCAGATTAGAAGTCAGGCCAGTCTTCACGGTTATCCTCTTTTGGGGGATACAGCCTACGGGGCAAAAAAAATTGAATGTAAGCAGGATTTTTTTCTTCATGCCCATAAAATGATTTTCCCACAAGAGAATCCTGTTGAACTTCCCTCTTTAATTGAATGCCCTCTCCCTAAGCCTTTTTTAGATTTTCTTGAAAAACATTCTTTCTAAGTTTATAATGTTTCATATGGCTAATTTTTTTCAGGATTTTGTAAACAATTTTAAGCCTTGTACGGTATACGCTCTTGTAGGTGAAAGCGGAACGGGAAAAAGCTTCCGTTCAAAGCTTCTTGCTGAAAAGTACGGTATTGATGCTCTTATTGACGACGGTCTTTTGATTCAAAATGATAAAATTCTTGCCGGACATTCTGCCAAAAGAGAAAAAAATTACATGGGTGCAGTTCGTGTTGCTCTTTTTGATGATAAAGATCACCGTGATGAAGTTGCAAAAGCCTGGAAAAAAGCAAAAATCAAAAAACTTTTGATTCTCGGTACCTCCGAAAAGATGGTTTTTAAGATTGCAACTCGTTTGCAGCTTCCTCCGCCTCAGAAAATTATTCATATCGAAGAAATTGCCAGCCAGGAAGAAATTCAGAAAGCAATCAAATCCCGCCAGGTTGAAGGCAAACACGTAATTCCTGTTCCTTCAATTGAAATAAAAAGAAACTATCCTCAGATTTTCAGCGACTCATTAAAACTTTTTTTCCGCAAAAAAAAGCTATTAAATAAAAATGACGGCAAAATGTTTGAAAAGTCCATTGTTCAACCGGAATTTTCTAAAAAAGGTCGTATTGAAATATCCGAAGCTGCCCTCACCCAGATGGTAATGCACTGTGTTGCCGAATGTGATGAGGCTGTCCGCGTAAAAAAAATGGTTATCAAAACTGATAACCGTGGATATCGCATTATAATTACGATTGATGTGCCTTTTGGAACCCAGTTAACCGGAAAAGTTCATAAAATGCAGAAATATATCATCGACAAAATCGAAAGCTACACCGGTATTCTTATCGAAGAAGTAAGCATCGTAATCGATAAAATTACCGGCACAGATTTTGGTGAAAAATCTAATTCTTCTCAGTAGTCTTTTTAGGGGTTCTTTTTTTAGATCTGATTGTAATTCCAAGTTTTGCAAGAACTGTCTTGATAGCATGTTCAAGTTCTATTCTCTGAGGATTCATTGGAAGAACAAAGTTGCGGCATTCAGTCCAGGTTCTTACATAAATCTCGCTTGAAGAAGTCTGGAATTCTGCTTCTTTTTTCCAGTCTGTAAGGCTTTCAACAAAATCATAAATCAGATAAACAAGTTTATCCCCGAGTCTTGCTTCAGGATTCTGTTTTACAAGTTCATCAAGCTGCTGGATGTTTTTCATGTAGCTTCTTTCAAACTTTTTGTCAGCGTACATCATTGCAGTTGCACCTGGCTGTAATGCCATATAAAGGTCTGTATCAAGGGCTTCTGCTACAATCTGATATGCATGCCCGCTGTTTATGATTTTTAATAATTCTTCTGTGAGTCGTGAGGGGCTTACAGAAACTAAAAGATTTGCATTCTTTCTGATTTTTCTGCGGAGCTTGAGGGACATTTTGGAATCTGTCTTTGCAGAATACT
>JAFNQK010000223.1 GCA_017386165.1 Treponema sp. | reverse complement strand
GGTGTATTCCTTGGATCTATCGTAGGTTCAGAAATCACAGCTGCTTCTACAATCAACGCTGCAGAAGTTGGTAAAATCCGCCGTGACCCATTCGCTATCCTCCCATTCTGTGGATACAACATGGGTGACTACTTCCAGCACTGGATCGATGTTGGTAACGCAGCAAAAGATAAAGATCTTCTTCCAAAGATTTTCTACGTTAACTGGTTCCGCAAGGACGAAAATAACGACAAACTTCCAGGTGGATTCATGTGGCCAGGTTACGGTGACAACAGCCGCATCCTTGCATGGATTTTCGACCGCTGTAACGGCGTAGACAATGCTGTAGACACACCAATCGGACTTATGCCAAAAGATGGTGCTTTGAACACAGACGGTCTTGCTGACTACTACAAAGAAACTCTCCCAGAAATCCTCAAAGTTGATGTTGAAGGATGGAAGAAAGAAGTTAAGGATGTTCGTGAAAACCACTATCCTAAGTTCGGTAAGCATCTTCCAAAAGAACTCAATGAAATTCTTGACGACCTTGAAGCACGCTTGAATAAAGCTTAATGATTGTTTCTAACATTCATTAAGACAAGCCCTGCAGAAATGCAGGGCTTTACTATTTAACAGTGACAACCACTATCCTAAGTTCGGAAAACACCTTCCAAAAGATGCCTATAATAGGAAATGCGTTAAAAACAAAGCTGCGACAGCGGGTTTGTTTAGCATTTTCCTTTAAAACGGCTCGGAGCGAGACTTGCGAGCGACGCTCAATGAAATTCTTGACGACCTTGAAGCACGTCTTAACAATTTCATCACCGACAAAGTCAATTTTCCATCTACATCTTTCCCTAAACATTTTATATTTTTGTAGTATAATAATCTTATGAACATAAAGAGCGTTCCTAGAAACAAAATTTATATTATATTGTTTACCATTTTTATCGTTGCGTACGTAACTTTTTTATGCAGCGAAATTCATACAAAAATCGAACAATTTGAAAATAAAAAACTCATTACACAAACCATCAATAAAATCCAGACAGCTTCAAAACAGGAACAAAACGAAAGACTGATTTCTTTACTCAACAGAAAAAATCTTACAGCAAAACAAAAGAGTTTCATCTATAACAAAATTACAAAGAACTATTACATTCAAAATGACACAAAGAATTTTCTGGATACTGTTGGACTTGCCTTATTCTATAACGAGCTTACAAAAAATAAAGAAGATACAATTTTCTTTAATGCTCTCCTTTCTCAGACTTACTTGCAGTTTGGTGCCGAAAATTTCGGTTTTCAAATCATTAATAACAGCCTTAAAATTGAAGATTTTTCTAAAATAGCTGATCCTATAATCAAGTACCATTCTCTCAAAGCCTACGGATTATATCTTTTATCTGATAACAATTTTGACAAGGCTATAGAAATTCAAAATCAATTGGAAGAGACGGCCAAAATTATTCAAGATGAGACTGTTAGGGATAATTCTTATCTAAGTTCTGCACGTGCTTTTAAGGCTCAGATTCTTTTAGCCGAAAGCAAAACTGCAGAAGCAAATCAACTTGCAGACCAAATCTATACCGAATACAGCATTCCAGAAGAAAAGCTCACTCCGGAAATTGTATATAATTTTATTCTTCCTATATTCTACATAAAAACAGTCAATGCAATTCAAAACAAAGATTATAAACAGGCAATTAAGTTTAATAATGAATACGGAAAATATGCCCAGAAATTCAATTTAATCATAAAAAAGACGATTCTTGCCAAGGAACTTCTTTTTAGCCTGCCTGACTACATGATTGAAGAAAAGAAGAACCTGCTCTATCAGCTATCAATTGACACCGAAAAGAGCCTTTCTTTTTATCTCGACAATTTTTCCGTTCTATCTGGAGAAAAGCTCCGAAATGAAATCCAAAATATCAAAAACTCCTATGAACAGGAAATTCACCGTATACGAGGCCTTAAAATATTCTTTATGAATATTGGCATTATGTATCTGTTTGTTTTCCTATGCTTTATAATCTATAATAAAACCCTAATTGATGGCCTTACAAATTTAAGAAATCGAAGAGCTTTCAACAACAAAATCAAGAAATTTGAAACATCAAATAAAAAATACGCCGCAATCATGATTGACCTGGATAACTTTAAGAAACTCAATGACACCTATGGCCATGATTTTGGTGACAAGGTATTAAAAGGTGTCAGCACAGTTTTATTAAATCACGAAAAAATGAATATACACTCCTACAGATATGGCGGAGAAGAACTTGTAATTATCCTCGAACAATTTAATTTTGAACAAGCAGTTCGATTTGCAGAACAAATAAGAAATGAAATATCAAGCAAAAAGTGGGAATACGATATTCGAGTGACAGCCAGCATAGGACTAGGCTACGAAGATTCTAATCCGCTAAAAGAAGCTGATGAAAATATGTATGTGGCTAAAAGAAAAGGTAAAAACTTTGTTGCATACAAAAAAAATGGAAAACAATATCTTGCAGAACGCAGAATCGATATAAGAAATGAAATTCCGGATGTAGCACAATGAAAAAATTAATTATTACTTCACTTTTCTTACTTCTTTCACTCAATTGCTTTGCCAAAACCAGAACAATTTATTTTACACGCCACGGACAAAGAGGTTCCTCTCAATATCAGGTAAAATTTCAGAACTGTGATGAAGATGCCTTAATGCCCGACGGTCAGAAACAAGCAGCCCTTCTTGGAGAATATCTCAACTCCATCGGCTTTAATGGAACAATTTATGTTTCTCCATATTACAGAACCCTGCAAACAGCCACTATTGCCGCTTCAAAACTTCCCAATATGCCCATGATACTAGAACCTCGTTTACAGGAAAACGCAAAAGTAAAAAATGCCAGCGGAAAAGTCTACACTATAAAAAATTGTCTTACCAAAAAAGAAATTAAGAAAAACTTTCCCAATGTAATTATACCTTCTAGTGTAAAATTTCCATGGAGAATTGAAAACGAACGCCAGAGCCAGATGGATGAACGAATCTCAGCCTTTATCGATGAAAAACTTGCAACTACCAGCGGAGACTTATTCTGCGTAGCCCACGGAACGCTTTTAAAAGGTGTAATACGAGAGATGCGAAAACGTGGCTCAGATTTTCCAAAACAAAATGTCTACAACTGCTGCCTTTACGCCTTTACCTTTGATACAGAAACAAATCAAATTGTAGACTCAAAAGACCTAACAATGAACTATCTCTATAATGGAATCGTCACCGACAATCTCGCATACATTCCAGTCGAATAAGATATGGAGTGGATGACGAGCACTAGGACGCCTTTAAAATTGACGAAAACGTGGTTCTGAGTCAAACAAACATCTGCACAAGCGCAGCGCGGAAGCCGTTTGCTTTGACTCAGGTCCGCGCTGAGAGTCAATTTTTAACGGAGGATTAGCCTCTCGACATTCTCTTCTACATCTTATACCCAATATTCATTAAGCACTTATATAGTTTGTATTGATATTCCACTGCGCACACAGATTAAAACTAAAACCTTTTGCCTGAATACCG
>JAFNQK010000222.1 GCA_017386165.1 Treponema sp. | reverse complement strand
TCCATTGACGGTAAGGGTGATGAAGATGCTGTGGGAAACCGTGTTCGCGTAAAGGTTGTTAAGAATAAGGTTGCGCCACCATTCAGAAAGACAGAACTTGATATTTACTTTGGAAAGGGAATCAACAAGTACGCAAGTCTTTTGGATTCTGCAGTAAAACATGGAATTATCGATAAACGAGGTGCATGGTTTACTCAGGGTGAAACAAAGATTGGTCAGGGACATGAAAATGCCGTTAACTTTGTTGAATCAAATCCTGAATATGCAGAAAATCTTGAAAACCAGCTTAGAGAAATGCTTTTCCCTGGACAGGTTCTCAAAGATAAGGATGGAAATCCTGTAAACAAAACTCAGAAAAAAACTGTAAAGGCAAAAGAAGCTGAAACTCCTTCTCCGGATGTTCAGACTGCTTCTGCTGAAGTTAAGGCATAATTTTTCTGGAGAAAAAATTGAAAACTGTTGTACTTGGATTAGGTTCTAATAACACTTTGGGTTCTATGACGTCGGTGGAAATTCTTGCACATGCTGTGGGTGAGCTCTCTGCTGTTGTAAAAGATATCCAGAAGTCCAGTGTTTACGAATCTGATCCAATGTATGTAACAGATCAAAATAATTTTTATAACATGGTTGTACGGGGGGGTGTCTCTGATGATTGTTCTCCGTACGAACTGTTAGATTTTATTCATCGGATTGAAGCAAAATACGGTCGGGACAGATCCAAAGAAATTCGTTTTGGGCCTAGGACTCTGGATATCGATATAGAAGAATTTGGTTCTGTCGTTATGAATGACTCTGATTTGATTTTGCCTCATCCGAGAATACACGAAAGGCAATTTGTTTTGCTTCCTTTGCTTGAGATTTTAAAATTATCTGCCGATAGATTAGTAGTGGAGAAGTATGAAAAAATGTTAAAGCTTCTTCCTGACCAAGGTGTTAGATTGTGCGGAAAAGAAATTCAGAACGAGTTTAATACTTTTTTTGCAGGAATCTAATTCATTTCGTAAATACAAGGCGGAAAATATGAAAGCACAGAATGTAACTCAGACCATGACAATGACTGCAGAGCAGGCAGTTGCAGAAGAAGGTAAAAAAAGATTTGCAGCTGGGGAATTTGAAGGGCCTCTGGATCTTCTGTGGTTTTTAATTCATAAAAGTGAAATTAATATCTACGATATTCCAATTGCACAGATTACTGAACAGTATCTTGAATATCTTGATTATGCGGTTCAGACTGATCTTGGGGATTTGAGTGAATTTTATAAATGGGCGGCAATGCTTCTTAATATGAAAAGCAAGATGCTTCTTCCTGTTGAAATTACTTACGATGATGAAGAAGTAGAAGATCCTCGTCAGGAACTTGTTGATAAGCTTATTGAATATCAGAGATTCAAGAAGTTGTCTGAACTTATGGAAGAAAAAGAAGATACTTCTGAATGGAATTTTGAACGCAGCAAGATTCAGAGAACTCTTCCATTTGATGAACAGGAAAATGAATGGGAACAGATTGATACTTGGGAACTTTTGCAGCAGATGCAGAAGCTTTTTAAATCCATGGTCAGTCAGTATTCCAATGAAAAAATTCTTAACATGTACGAAGAAATCAGTGTTAATGAAAAGATTACGCTGATGAACGAGTTGTTTGAAAAAAATAATGAATGTATGTTTACAGATTTGATTACCCGTGAAGGTAATGAAATGGACATCATCTGTGCTTTTATGGCAATTCTTGAAGCTGTGAAATTCAGAATGATTACAATCCTTCAGAACCGTCTTTTTGGGGATATTAAAATCTGTAAGCGTCTTGATTCCACTGAAAGTTTTGAAAATTTTGAAATTACTATCGATAGAGTAGAAAAAACTGTTGATTCTCAGGACGAAAATCAAGAAAATAACTAGGTAAAAATATGGAATTAGAAAAAGAAACTGCTCTCGTGGAAACTGTATTGTTTCTGGAGAGTCAACCGATTACTGAAAAACAAATTTCAAATATTGCACAGCTTTCTGAAGAAGTTGTTGGTCATTGTATTGAAAATTTAAAAGAAAAGTATAGTTCTGATGTCAGCGGGCTCGAACTTGCTATGATTACTGGTGGATGGAGTCTTGTTCCTAAGGCAGAATTCTGGGATGTTTTGAGAGAACGCTATGGTGAAAAAAACAGCGGACGTCTTTCAAAATCTGCTCTTGAAACCCTTTCAATTATCGCTTATTCACAGCCTATTACCCGCAGCGAAATTGAACAGATTCGCGGAGTTAGTGCGGATAATATGATTCGCCTTCTCGTAGAAAGAAATCTTATTAAAGAAGTTGGCCGCAAAGAAGTTCCTGGAAAACCAATTCAGTTTGGGACTACAAAAGAATTCTTGAAATTCTTCCATTTGAACAGTATTGCAGAATTACCAAAACTCGATGAAGACGAAGAACAGAGGTTTGAACTTGCTCGATAAGACTGAAGAAATCAGATTACAGGTTTATCTGGCGCATAGTGGAGTAGCAAGCAGACGCGCCAGTGAAAAAATTATTCAGGACGGAAGAGTTACCGTTAATGGTCAGGTTGTTACAGAACTTGGAACAAAGGTTTCTTCTAAAGATAAGGTAGCTGTTGACGGAAAGGAAATTAAACCTGAAGAAAATAAACGCTATGTCCTTCTATATAAACCTGCCGGATATGTTTGTTCTCTAGCAGATGAAAAGGATCGACCTATTGCAGCTGATATTCTGAAAGAAACTTATTCTGAACGCCTTTATAATGTTGGCCGTCTTGATATGTTTAGTCAGGGCTTAATTATTTTTACTAACGATGGAGATTTTGCTTCTACGCTTTCTCATCCTTCTGCAGAACTTGAAAAAGAATATATTGTAGAATCCAGTCAGCCCCTTCCAAAAACTCTTGCCGAAGAATTTGAAAACGGTGTCAGAGTAGATAATGTTTTTTATAAATGTAAATCTGCCAAAGACTTAAATTCTCATAAAATGAAAATTGTTTTGATTGAAGGTAAAAACCGTGAAATCAGAAATGTTTTTGCTTCTCGTGATGTTGTTATCAGAAAACTTACTCGCGTAAGAATTGGTAATGTTGAAATGGGCGACTTAAAGCCTGGTCAGTACAGAGAGCTTTCACAGGGCGAAGTAGCAGGTCTTTTAAAGCTTTGTAAAAATAAACTAATATAGAAGATAGAGGAAAAAATGGTTATAGCAATGGACGGCCCTGCCGGCACAGGAAAAAGTACAATTGCGGCATTGATTGCAAAAAAACTTAAAATTACAAATCTTAACAGCGGAAGTTTTTACAGAGCTTTGACTCTTGCTATGCTTGATGCTGGAATAAATCTTGAAAATAAACAGGAAGTTTTGGATTTCTGTAAAAAGCAAAAACTAGATTACAAGAATTCCCATCTTGTTTTGAATGGAAAAGATGTCGAAGATCTGCTTCATCAGGATAGGGTAAGTGCTCAGGTTGCACAGGTTTCTGCAATTGTAGAAATCAGACATCTTGTAAATGCCCGGCTTAGAGAAATTACCAAAAGCCTTGATATCGTATGTGAAGGTCGGGATATGACTACGGTTGTTTTTCCTGATGCTGAATGCAAGTTCTATCTTGATGCATCTCTCGATGTTCAGGCACAGAGACGATTTGATCAGGGAGTCAGCAATATGACTCTTGAAGAAATCAAAGAAGCTATAAAAAAGCGTGACGAAATCGACAAAAATAAGGCGGAAGGGGCTCTCAAGATTGCTCCTGATGCAACCTACATAGACACATCTAACTTGACGATAGATAGTGTTTGTGCAATAATACTAGAACAAATTTTTAAGCAAGGTTTTAAAATGGAAGAAATGGAAGTGGAAAAGGATGTTGCTCAGAAGAGTGCCATTCACGCACAATTAGAAGAGGCTCTGAACGGTTTAAGTAACCCAGAGGAAGGACAGACTGTAGAAGGTACAGTAATTCAGATTACAGAAGATTTTGTTTTCTTGAACATTGATGGTTGTAAGTCAGAAGGAAAACTCCCTGTATCAGAATTTAGAGATGACATGCCAAAAGTAGGCGACAAAGTGCAGGTTTATTTAGTACGCGCTATTGGTCGTAACGGCAGTCCTGAAATCTCAAAATCAAAAGCAGACGAAAAACGCTTGTGGAAAGACTTTACACAGGCTCATAAAAATAATACAGCAGTTGACGGAGTAATCACAAAGATTGTTCGTGGTGGTTATGATGTTGACCTCGGTGGTGATATTCACGCATTCTTGCCAATCAGCCAGTCTGACAGCCAGAAAGTTGAAAAACCAGAAAGCTTGATTGGTGTTCGCTCTAAGTTCTATATCGAACGCCTGTTCAGCGATAACAAAAAGAACGTTGTTGTAAACCGCCGCAAGTATCTTGAAGAAGAAATTGATACAAAACGCGATGAATTCTTCAATAATGTTAAGATTGGAGACAGCGTAAAGGGTATTGTAAAGAGCTTTACAAGCTTTGGTGCATTCATTGATTTGGGTGGATTTGATGGTCTTCTCCACATTAACGATATGAGCTGGGGTCATGTAGCTCGTCCAAAGGATTTTGTAAAGAAGGGACATGAAATCGAACTTAAGGTTATTCGCCTTGATCCAGCTGAAAAGAGAATCAACCTTTCTCTTAAGCACTTTGCAGAAGATCCTTGGATTCACTTTGAAGAAAAATATCATCTTAACGACGTTGTTAAGGGAAAAGTTACAAAACTTACAGACTTTGGTGCATTCATCGAACTTGAAGAAGGTATCGAAGGTCTCGTTCATATCAGTGAATTCTCTTGGACAAAGAAAATTAACAAGCCATCTGATATGCTCAATGTTGGCGACGATGTTGAATGTATGATTCTTGGTTATGATATTCAGCAGGGTCGTGTATCTCTCGGTATCAAGCAGATTACTGCTAATCCTTGGGATTCAATCTCAGAAAAGTACTCAGTTGGAACTAAAGTAACTGGTAAAGTTGTAAAACTTACAAATGTAGGTGCTTTCATCCAGCTGGAAGAAGGAATTGACGGATTCCTTCACGCAGATGATATTTCTTGGACAAAGAAAGTTAAGCATCCGGGCAGTGAACTTGCTGTAAATCAGGACATCGAAGTTGTTGTAATTGATTGTGATGCAGAAAATCACCGCATTAAAGTTGGTATCAAGCAGCTTACAGAAGATCCTTGGAAGCAGTTTGCTGATGAATACAAACCAGGTTCAACACTTGAAGGTGAAATTACTTCAATCACTGACTTTGGTGTATTCGTAAAAGCTCCAAACGGAATTGAAGGTCTTGTAAATAAAGCTAATCTCAGCGAAGATCGCGATACTCCATATGAAGAAGCAATCAAAAAGTATAATGTTGGCGACAAAATCAACGTATTTGTTGTAGATGTAAATACTGAAAAAGAAAAGGTTGCTTTCTCTGTACGCGAATTCAAGAGAAAGCAGCAGCGGGATGAAATCTCTCAGTACATGTCACAGTCAAACAACGAAGATGACGGTGCATATACACTTGGAGATTACTTCCAGAACCAGAAAAATTAGTGGTTGAAGGTTTTGATGAATCAGTTTTCTTTTGATTACATGAAGACTCTCATCGAAATCAGTAAAGAATTAAATTCAGATTTTTCTAATAGAGACGCATTGCTGTTTAAAATTTTGAAAGCAGCAATGCGTTTTGTTAAGTGTGATGCTGCCTGCTATGTAGTAACTTTACCGGGAGTTAATCCTTTTAAAGTTGTCTCTATAGTTCAGGATGGTGTTTATAAAACATTAGATAAAGAACTTTCGACTTCGAGCATTGCTTTTTATGCTTCGGAAAAAAAACAGCCATTATTTTATAACAGTGTTGCAGACAATTCTGATTATTTTAAGTTTGTTGCATATCTTGAACCAACAGTTGTAGATAATCTTATTGCAATTCCTGTTTATGTTGATGGAAAAATCACTTGTGTCATTGAATGTATGAACAGAAATGATGGATTTGAATTTTCCGAAGAGGATGTTGAAGTTTGCAAACTTTTTGCTGATGTTATTGCTTCTGTTTTAATAAATTTCAATCGATATGAATCTGAAATTTCTACAGAAGGAAAGAGCAAGCATTCACAAACTGTTCTTTTACATGATTTTGTTGCAGAAAGTCCTGTAGTTCTTGATTTGATGAAAATGGTAAAAAAAGTTGCCCAGACCAATTCTTCTGTTTTGATAACAGGTGAAAGTGGAGTTGGAAAAGAACTTTTTGCCGAACAGATTTATCTTAATTCAAGACGGAAGGGAAAGCCTTTTATCCGTGTTAACTGTGCTGCACTTTCGCAGACTCTTATGGAAAGCGAACTCTTTGGACATGAAAAAGGCGCTTTTACAAGTGCTGATTCAATGCAACAGGGACGTTTTGAACTTGCAGATGGTGGAACTATATTTCTTGATGAAGTTGGAGAAATTCCTCTTGCTCTTCAGGCTAAGCTTCTGAGGGTAATTCAGGATAAGCAGTTTGAGCGGGTAGGTTCTTCGACTACAATGACGGTTGATGTTCGTATTATTGCTGCAACAAACCGAAATCTTGAAGAAATGGTAAGGCAGGGAAAATTTAGAGAAGATTTGTTCTTTAGACTGAATGTTTTGCCTGTGCGGGTACCTCCTTTAAGAAACAGAGTTGAAGATATTCTACCTCTTGCTAATTTGTTCTTAAGAAAAGCTTCTGCAGATTGCTGTAAAACCGTTGTCGGATTTTCTACAGAAGCAAGGCAGGCTCTTAAAATGTATAGCTGGCCAGGTAATGTCCGTGAACTTGATAATGTAATTTCAAGAGCATGTGTTGTTGCAGAAGAAGATTTTATCAAAAAGGAAGATTTGGATCTTTCTTTTAATTCTTTTGTAAGTGTTCCTGGAAATTCTGGAACTGATATAGTTCATTTTTTAGGTATTGATGATGGTGACAAGTCCTTAAAAAATGCGCTGTATTTATTCAAGCGGTCTTATCTTCTTTCAATACTTGATGAATGTAAGTGGAATCAGACTAAGGCAGCCATGATGTTAGGTATTCAACGAACTTATGTATCCCGTCTTATGAACGAGCTGCATATTCGAGAAAATAAAACTGATCTATAATTTGGAGGACAATAAAAAATGGAAAACAATGAAAAAGTAAGCGTAAGTGAAAAAGTAGCATCAAAAATCACTGCAGGAAAAACAATTTTGGTTGCTGTTCTTGTAGCTGCTGTTGTTGTAATTGCAGGTTTTGCAATTTGTTCAACAGTTGTTTCAAAAGGAAATAAAAAAGGACTTACTGCTCTTGATTCAATTTCTTACACTTTGACAAAAGATTCTGCAGGACTTTCTGAAAATGATTTGGAAGCTCGTCGTCAGAATGCAATGACTTCTTTGGCTGCTTATACAAAGAAAAGTGGTGTAGTAGGTGTTAGAGCAAATATGCTTGCTGGTGAAATTACATATTCTCAGAAGAATTATGAATCTGCTAGTTCATATTGGGAAAAAGCTGCTAATAAAGCAAAAAATACATATACAGCTCCATTGTGCTGGTATAATGCTGCAGTTGCTTATGAAGATATGAATAACCTTGATAAGGCAGAAAGCTGCTATGAAAAAGCTGCAAATGCAAAGGATTTTGTTCAGGTAACACATGCAAAATTCAGCCTTGGTAGAGTTCGTGAAGCAAAAGGTGATAAAGAAGGTGCTGTTAAAGCATATAAAGATTTGACAGATTCTTCTAGTAATGATTCTTTTGCTAATCTTGCAAAATCAAGACTTATAGCTCTCGAATCTGAAGCTAACTAATATTTAATAATCAAATAAATCCAAAGAGGCAGATAAATGGTAAAAGAAACATTTAAAATTTTTTTCGCTTTTATCTGCCTTTGTCTTTTTTCAGCTTGTGGTCTTGATGAATATATCGTAATTGATGCGCCTTTTAGTATTCATGCTCCAGAAGTTACAAGCTATTCCACATATTCAGAATACGCTGAATCTTATTTTAAGCTTAAAACAATAGACACAGGTACTGTTTCTTCAAATTTAAAATTTGTCGGTACAAAAATCTATTATAAAATTTACAAGTATCAGTCTACGATGGCCAGTCATAATAGTTCGATTAGTTCCACTGTTTCTTCAACTAATGCAGCTAATTCTGCTACTCAATTGATTGAAACCTATGGATACAAAGAGCTGTATTGTGGTGCATCTCCATTTAACACAAAAGGAGATGAAGAGCTGATTTATATAAGGCTGTCCAATTATCAGAGCGAATTATCCTATTCTGCAAGAATCATGAATCCGGATAGTGATAATGTGGCTGTTACCACTTATGGTATTCCAAAACGGTATGGCGGAAATCTAACCTTTGATTTTGGACGCAGTTCACAAGATGAAGAACACAATAAAATTCCTCAACAGGATGATGAAGATGTAAACTTTTCAGGTTCTTCTACAGATGATGATAATCAATGGTATGTTTCATTGTATGCAGTTTCTGTTGGTCGAGATGTTTCCTTTGCAAATACATATAGTACAGTGACTTATCTTGGATCTGTCTGTATAAAAGACAATACAGAAGATAATTAATCTCTTGAACCTATTGCAATTTTTTCTGATATAAATTAAAGTATTTTCATTGGTCCCTTAGCTCAGCTGGATAGAGCACATGCCTTCTAAGCATGCGGTCGACAGTTCGATTCTGCCAGGGATCAGAGCCCGCAGTTTCTGTGGGCATTTTTTTTGTTATGAGAACTTTTTCCAACAATCATTTTTTTAGTTCAAGTGATTTTTTTAAGCAGAAATTTGGTTTTAAAGTATATAAGTTATGTATTGACGCCGGCTGTACCTGTCCTAATCGTGATGGAACTAAAGGAATTGGTGGTTGTATTTTCTGCAGCGGTTCTGGTTCCGGGGATTTTGCACAGTCCCGAGAGTTTTCTGTCTTAGAACAGCTTGAAAAAGCAAAAAAACTGGTTAATTCTAAATGCAAATCTAATAAGTACATTGCATATTTTCAAAATTTTTCAAACACCTATGGTGATATAAATCTTCTTAAAGAAAAATGGAAAGAGGCATTGTCTGCTCCTGATGTTGTAGGCCTTTCCATTGCTACACGTCCTGATTGTCTAGATGACAAGGTTCTTGAGGTTTTCAGCGAGCTCAGTCAGAATAATTTTTTAATGCTGGAGCTAGGATTACAGACATGTAATGAAGAAACTGGAAATTTGATTAACAGATGTTATTCTAATCAGGATTTTGTTCAGGCTGTAAGAGCTGTAAAGAAAAATTGTCCTCAGGTTCACGTCGTATCTCATGTAATTTTTGGACTTCCTGGTGAGAAAGTTGAGGATATGCTTGATACAATAAAGTTCTGTGTTAAACAAAATATCGACGGCATAAAAATCAGTACTCTTTATGTAAATAAAGGAACAGTACTTGAAAAAATGTATGAGCAAAAAGAGTTTGGGAGTCTTTCAAAAGAAGAATATTTTGAGATTCTGTCTGAGGCAATAAAATTAATTCCTGAGAATATTGTAATACATCGGGTCACCGGTGATGGTGCAAAACGAGACCTGGTGGCCCCCTTGTGGACTGCAAATAAAAAAGATGTATTAAACTCTATGAATAATTATTTTAACAGATTTGATGTAAGGCAGGGGAGTTCCTGCAGCCTGTAAGCAGTTCCGGATCTGAAAATCTTAAGAGTACAGTTTTGTGTTTTCTTGAAAAGAACATTGAGCCTTGAAATATTACATTTTAAGGTATTTTCTTTCCAATGCTTGCAGTCCTTTTTATTCAATTTTTCAAGAATTGTCTTTGTATCGATATTTTGATTCAAATTTTCAACTAAGATATTAAAGATTGCCAGCTGTCCGGTACTCATTATTGAAGATATGTTCAGATTCTTTTGTTCTTTTTTATCTTTATTTCTGATTTGTTCAAATAGAGAAAATAATAATTCAAATAAATCCTGGTATTTATCTTCTCTAATCTGATTGTAACTTAAGGTTTCAAGAGTTCTAATCCAAAAAGAACGTACTCCACAGCCTGAAGGTAATGGAAAATTGTATGTGAGTACAGGTACTTTGTAATTAACTTCTTCCATTAATTTATAAACATTGAAGGTGATGGGGTTATAAATGAAAAAATCAAGTACAACCATATCAGGATGAATGTTTTGCTGGATTAAATTTTTGAAATCAATTGAACTCGAAAGAATAATGCTTTCATGTCCGGCTTGAATAAGTTTCTGGTGAATAAAGTTTTGATCTTTGAGATTATCTTTTGTAAATAATAAAAACACTTTCATAAATTGGTAGTTTTAGTCTAATTAAAACGCAATTCTTTGGCAAGAGATTTATTTATCTGGGAGTTTAAATAAACTGTTGTAATTCCCTTGACTAATATTTTGTTTTTATGGATTATTAGCAATATGGAAAATGTAGTAGTTAATCGTGCTTATTTGGAAAGTCTTTCATTTGCTGATTTAATGGCACTTGCAGATGAAAATGGTATTGATGTACCTGAAGATTTAACCAGAAGTTTTTTAATTGGTGAACTTCTGGAAGTATATTCTGAAGAAATGGACATTAAAGAGGATGATATGATTCTCTCTGATGATGAGCCATATGAACAGAAGATGGATTTGTTCCCTAGAGCGTGTAATTTGACAGAAGTTCAAATTATGCTGAGAGACCCTGCATGGGCTTATATCTACTGGAATATTAGTGAAAGCGATAGAATTGCCCTTGATAAAGCATTTATCAGCAAGATGATGATTCGCGTAAATTCATTCTCAGAAGCTTATCAGGTTAAGCCGGATGAATTTTTTGATATCAATATTTCAAAAGAAGATAACGGGCAGTATGTTCTGTTACCTGCCGGAAAAAAATATTTTCGTGTAGATTTATTGTTTAATCTCGATGGAATTATTGATATTCTTTCCTCTTCAAAAGTATTTGAAATGCCAAGAGGATTTGCATATCTTGCAGATTTGAGACCTGGTAGAAATGAAGGCTTTTCAAAAATAATGGAGCTTTCGGGTATTAATGAACTTTTGAAAGAACAGTATGAAAATCACCGGGAGTCTTTTTCGTAAATAAATAAGGAAAATAAAGAATGGCAGATAAAAAAATCGTTTTAGTTTTGAATGGCGGACAGGAATATATAAAACATGTGGGCGATGATAAGGAAACTTATGCCGCTCAAACAAATCGACTTTTTGAAGCAATTTCCGAAACTTATATTCCACTTTTAAATCTTTTTGAAAATCTTGAAAAGACAGAAGTACCTTTTAAGATTGCACTTGTTCTTTCTCCAATCCTTTGTACTCTTCTTGAAGACAGAGCTGTGCAGGATCAGTATATTGACTGGCTTGAAAAACGTATTCGCCTTGGACAGTTAGAAATTGAACGCTGCAAAGATAATCCTAAATTATTACAGAATGCAAAAGCTTGTTTTGAAAAAGCAAGAAACGAAAAAGAATATTACGAAAATATCGATAGAAAAATTGTAAAGAAATTCCATGAGTTCCAGAAAAAAGGTTTTGTTGAATTATTGGCAACCTGTGGAACTGATATCTATCTTCCTCATTATAATGACATGCCTGAAATTATGGGAGCCCAGGTTGAAACTGGAATTTATGCATATCGCAATTATTTTGGAGAAATCCCGGAAGGTTTCTGGCTTCCAGAATTAGGCTATTATCCAGGAGTAGAAAAAATCCTAAAAGCTTATGGCATGAACTACACAATCCTTGATGCCAGAAGTTTCTTGTTCTCTGAAAAAGAACCTGTAAAAGGAATTTTCTATCCTGCAAGATTTGATAATGCTCTTGTTGCCTTTGGTCGTGATTCATACAGTGATGCAGAAATTTTTTCTGAAGAAGGTTTTGCTTCAAATACTGTTTATAAGGCTCAGAATCGTGATGTCGGTTATGAATTGACTTCTGACCAGCTCGAAGGATACGTTAAAAAAGGAATGCCTCGATTCGGTTTTGAATACAAATACTGGAAAAAGGGTTCTATAAAACAGGATGCAGAAAATATCTACGACGAAGAAGCTGCAAAAGAACAGTGCAAAAAAGATGCAGAAACTTTTGTAAGCAAAAGAATCCTGAAAATCAACGAAGCAGAAAAAATAATAGAAGATACAGATTATGTATGTCTTACTGTTTCTGTAAACCTTGATAATCTCAGAACAAAATGGGCTGAAGGTGTCGACTGGATAGAAAATGTAATCCGACAGATCTGTTCTTCAGAAGTTAAGATGGATTTACCAAAAACAATGGTTCAGAATCCTTTTGCTTTGCAGAGAATTAAGCCTTATTTTGGTTCTAACAGCGGTTCCGGTTATGGCGAAGACCTCATTTCCAATAAGAACTCATGGATGATGAGATATGTTCGCAAGGCTAGTGAACGTATGGTTGACCTTGCAAACAGATTCCCAACAGAAACCGGCTTAAAAGCTCGTCTATTAAATCTTGGTGCAAAAGAACTTATGCTTGCACAGTCTTGTGGCTGGGCAAAAATGATTGAAAATGATGAATTTCCTGAATATGCTGAAACCAGATTTAAGCAGAGTATCATAGATTTTACTGCTGTTTTTGATGCTTTAGGTTCTAATACTGTCAGTACAGAATGGCTTACAAAGCTTGAAATCGAACATCAGTTATTTGGCTGGATGAATTACAGAATTTTCAGTAAAAAAATCTAGTTTACATTAGTTGTATATGAATGAGGTCGGTTGAGCATGTCGACTCGTAAGAGCACGAAGTAAACCACCTCTTTTTTTTATTTTTCGCTGTCTTTTGAGAATGCATTCTGATATTCGTTAAGCATGTTCTGATATTTAGTTGCTATTTTTATTCCGTTGATTGCAGGGTCAAAATATTTATCGAGAGCTAATGCCTGTTTCCAGTAATCTATAGCCTTGTCATATTCTTTATTTGCAAAACTTGATACGCCCAGGTTGTAAAATTCGTCCACTTTCTTTCTTGACTCACCGCGTCCCCTGTCTCCAAGCTGGATTTTTGCCGAAAGACTTATTCTGTTTATTGGATTAAAAGAAGAGGTTAAATCGAGAGAATAATTTGCATTGAATCTTATAGTTTTGATTTCAAATTCTCCACCAAGGCTGAATCTGGGGTTTGCACCTTTCAATTGAAATCCTGACAGGATGCTAAAGAAGCTTGTAATTTTAACTTCGACCCCAAGGCCACAAGACCACATTAAGTATTCTGAAAAATTAAAAATATTTACAGGCTGTTTAAATTCAAATGTAAATGTTAGAGGATTAATCGGTTTATAGCTGAATCCGATTGCAAAAACGGATGGAAGAGGGTCGTCCAGTTTTGGAGTTTCTCCAAGATTCGTTAAAGAGACACCAAAGTTTGATGCGTTGAATCCAATTCTAAAATTTGCATTTCTCGAGTAATAGAATTTGGCAAGATTAAACTGGAATAACATTCCTCCGTCTAGCATAAAGGCAACTGCGGACTGACTAAATCCAGAACCTTGTATAATTGCTCCTGTGTCATTGTCTGTGTAATCAGGAATTGAGCGGTATGCGACTTTTGCATT
>JAFNQK010000221.1 GCA_017386165.1 Treponema sp. | reverse complement strand
GAACAACACTCCAGGTAAAACAAAGTGAATTACAGCAACAACCATGCAGGCAATACCAAGATATTTCTGCCAGTCGACAAGAATCATATTAAGCCATTCCGGAAGTTTAATCTCGGTAGAGGCATTTTCCATACAGTAGTTGAGAAGAATTGCTGCACCGCCCAAAATACCTGCTAGAGCCGGGAACAAATCTCCAAAAAACGGAACACCTTTTACGGCTGACAAAAGTTTTATAATTGCAACAAAAACAGACAGGATTCCTAGCACAAGCTGAAAGAGCTTATCACTGGTAAAAGATTCCTTTCCAAATAATTTTTCAAGGACATTCTGTTTTGTGTCTTTTTTTTCAGGCTGATAATCTTCATCAAGAAATGAAAGATCCTGATCTTTATTGAAAACTGAACTGTCAGAGCCAGATGCACTTTCTTCCTTTTTTCCATAAAAAAGAACAAGACCCACAAGAAGATTTAATAAAACAGATAAAAAATAAAACTGAAGCATTAGCTACCCCTTTAACGTTTTTCAACAACCGTACTAAGTTTTTTGGATTCCTGCCCCACTGTTATCAGAGCTTCTACCTTTTGAATATCGTAATCGCGAAACTTGGTCCGAACAAAAAGTTCTTTTCCAATATAAGAATCAGTAAGTTCCTTTGTATCGCAGACTGAACCGGTATTTTCATAAGCAGAAAACTCAACAGTTACCGCATGCAAAACTTCGTCTTTCTTATTATCGTTAAATTTTACCGAGGCATAAACATCTTCTTCAAAAGAATATGCATTTATTGCAACTTTTACGCCGTTTATGGTTGCAGAATTATTTTTATTTACAAATCCAGTAAACCAGGTGATTGCAAACACAAAACACATGCATAGAAACATGAGTCGATTTCCGCGGGTTGCAAACAAAACCCTGATTAAGCCTTTTGTAGGTTGAAGAGCCTTGCCATTGTAGTAGTCCTGAACAATCTGAGGTGCTTTTTTAAGCCGTTCTTCGCGGTTATAACGGAATACGAGGTTTTCTTCTCCGTCAGGATAGCCTTCCTGCATCTGGGAAAAATCCATTTATTCGCCTCCTTAGTGAAGAACAGAATCCACAAGAGTATCCGTTCGCCACCAGACCATTCTTGCCCCGTCTTTTTCGGCAAGGAGAGCAGAAATAATTCCTTCGTGAGAAAGGTTCAACGAATAATAGAGGGTTTCACTGTGATTAACATCCAGGTGTCGTTTTTGTACAAGCTGAGTTCCCGGCTGAATCATTTCTACATTAAAGCCTGTAGGAGTTGTAATCAAGAAGAAGAGCCAGCCATGCTTTGTCACACCAAGAAAATCGTATGGAAGCTTATAAGTAAGTTTTGAAAAATCGGAGGTTACACTTTCTTCAAAAGGCGGAAGATTTAACGGTTCTCCATACATTCCTGTATCAATATTCAGAGGGAAAATATACGATTCAACGTAATCGATACCAGACTGAACCTTGGATTCTTCATCGATATGAGAAAGGTAATAATCAATCTTTACATAGAGCCGCAGGGAATAACAGTCCGGAATAATGTTTTCTACTGTTACAAACAAATCCCCTGCAGAATAGGAACTCAAGGCTTCTGAAGTAACCTGAGGAGCATCCTTTACATTTACAGGAATTTTATATCGCAGAAAGCCGTTTGTGCCAAACCAGTATGCAGTAAGCCCGTCATTTGTTGTACAGACAACTACCAGTTCATCATTTTCAGTTGTGTAGATTTCTTTTATAAATGGAAATGGAGTTCCTCCAGGGCCTTCCTGACCGATATAGTCGATGCTGGAGCCATCAGAAGTTACCCTCAAAACTACCTGGCTGTACAAAAGCTTCTGATTTTCATCCTGTTCATTTCTTTCTTTTGGAACAGTGCCCACTACATACATATACTTTCTCGAATCAATCGCAATTTTACCATTGAAAGTGAAAGGATATGAAACCGGCTTCCAGATACCATTTGAAGATTTTTCTGCCAACCCAGCATTTACAGTGCTGTATGCATCTTCGTTGTAATAAAGAGAAAGAAGATCCCCGTAAGAGTTAAAGGAAACTACCTTGTTTGATTCCCCGTTAACCACATAAAAGAATCCGTCCCTCATCGCCATATAAGTACGAATTGAGCCCGGATTATTAATATTAAAAAGATTCAGCTGTTCTTCAAAATTTCCATAATTAAGAGTAAAAAGCTGGGTTTCAGAAATTGACTTAATTTTATTGCTTGCACGACAAGAAACAAAAAGATTCAGGACAAGAAAAACTGTTAAAAATACAAAAAAGCGTGTCGCATGAAATGTTTTTTTATTCATATATATTGAAGAATAAAATTATCTTGTGAGAGTGTCAATAAAATCTTTACTTCTCTCTAAAAAACAATTATATTTAAAATATTATGATAGTAGATAAAGTTCTAACAGCAATTTTCGGGTCTCAGAACGACCGCGATGTAAAGAAACTTAAACCATTACTTGAAAAAGTTAATGCAAAAGAAGAATGGGCAAAAGCCCTTAGTGCAGAAGATTTTCCTAAGCAGACTGCGATTTTTAAAGAGCGCCTTGCAAAGGGCGAAACCCTAGATGATATTTTACCAGAGGCATTTGCACTTGCCAGAGAAGCAGCCTTCCGTGTTTTAGGTGAGCGAGCATACGATGTTCAGATTATGGGTTCTTTAGTTCTCCACTCAGGACGAATCACAGAAATGAAAACCGGTGAAGGTAAAACCCTCATGTGTGTTCCTGCAGTTTACCTTAACTCTTTGAGCGGAAAAGGTGTTCATGTAGTTACAGTCAACGACTACCTTGCAGAACGCGATGCCGACTGGATGCGCCCTGTTTACGGATACATGGGACAGACCGTTGGTTCAATTCTTTCTAACATGGATAATGAATCCCGCAAGGCCGCTTATAACTGCGATATCACATACGGTACCAACAACGAATTTGGTTTTGACTACCTCCGCGATAACATGCAGATTGACCTTAACAACAAGGTTCAGCGCGGCTTTAATATGTGTGTAGTAGACGAAATCGACTCCATCCTCATCGATGAAGCCCGTACTCCACTTATTATCTCTGGTCAGGGCGAAGACGACACCTACAAATATCACGAAGTTGATAAATATGTAAACGAACTTACAGAAGTTGAAAAGGATCCTAAAACCGGTGACTATCCTGACGAAGTTGATATGGATCCAGAAGCACGCAAAAACATCAAGGGAGATTACAAACTTGATGAAAAATCAAAGCGAGTTTCATTTACTGATGCCGGTATCAACAAAATCGACGAAATCCTTCACAAGCACAATTTGATCAGCGGCGATTCAAAAGTTGTTGATGAAGAAAACTTTGAATATGTTCACTATTTTACTCAGGCTGTACGTGCCCACAAGCTCTACAAAATCGATGTAGACTACCTTGTAAAAGACGGAAAGGTTCAGATCGTAGATGAATTTACTGGTCGTGTTCTTGAAGGACGCCGCTACGGTGACGGTTTGCACCAGGCTATCGAAGCTAAGGAACACTTGAGAATTGCACAAAGAAACAGAACTCTTGCAACAATCACCTTCCAGAACTTCTTCCGCATGTACGACAAGCTATCAGGAATGACTGGTACCGCCGCAACAGAACAGGTAGAATTTAACAAGATTTACAATCTCGATGTAGTTGCAATCCCAACTCACCGTCCGGTTGCCCGCATCGATGAAAACGATGAAGTATACCTTAACGAAAGCGATAAATGGGAAGCTATCTGTAAAGAAATTCAGGAAGCTCACGCCAAAGGACAGCCGGTTCTTGTTGGTACAGTTTCCGTTGAAAAATCAGAACTTTTATCTGCCCTTCTCACACGTAAAGGTATCCGCCACGAAGTTTTGAACGCTAAAAATCATGCCCGCGAAGCTATGATTATTGCAGAAGCTGGTGCTAAAGGTGCCGTAACAATTGCAACAAACATGGCAGGTCGTGGTACCGATATCAAACTCGGTGGTAACCCGGAATTCCGTGCCCAGAAACGCGCAGGAACAAATGCAACTAAAGAACAATACGAAGCAGCCCTCAAGATTGAAAAAGAACAGTGGCTCAAAGATAACGAAGAAGTAAAGGCCTGTGGTGGTCTCTATGTAATCGGTTCTGAACGCCATGAATCACGCCGTATTGATAACCAGCTCCGTGGTCGTTCTGGTCGTCAGGGAGATCCAGGACGCTCAAAATTCTACATTTCTATGGACGACGACCTTATGCGCCTCTTTGGTGGAGACCGCATGAAGGTAATGATGACAAGAATCGGTATGCAGCCAGGAGAACCAATCGATCACCCATGGCTCAACAAAGGTATTGCCAATGCCCAGAAGAAAGTAGAAGACAGAAACTTTGAAATCCGTAAACACCTTCTCGATTACGATGACGTTCTCAATGAACAACGCTCTGTAATTTATTCTCAGAGAGACGAAATCCTTGCAGATGAAAATCTTGCTGACCGCGTAATGAATAATGCCCGGGACACTGTAGAAGCCCTCTTCTACGAATACAACCGCGCAGGAAAAACTCATCACGCAGAAGCGGCAAACGCTCTCAATGAAGAAATAAAATCTACTTTCGGTGTTGCACTTCCAGAAGAAAGACTTACAGCAGAAGCTCTTGAATCTGTTCTCCAGAATGACATTACAGAAAAAGAAACTCTCGTTGGTAAAGAAAACCTTAACATGTTTATCCGTTACCAGTATGTTCAGGTAATCGATAAAAAATGGCTTGACCAGCTCGAAGCCCTCGAAGGCTTGCGTGAAGCAGTAAGCCTCCGTTCTTATGGTTCAAAGAATCCTTTAACAGAATACAAGATTGATGGCTTTAATCTCTTTGATGAAATGCTTGATTCAATCAGAAATACTGTTATGAGCCGCGTATTTAAGGTTCGTATTCAGTTGAGCCCTGAAGCAATGGAAGCACGCCGTCAGGCAGCACTCCGTAATCAAGCTGGCATGAACGCACAGCATGACGAAGCCCATAATGTAACACAGGCTGCACACCGACAGGCTGGTTCACAGATGAGTGGTGATCAGGCACGCCGAATGGCTGCTCAGAGCCCAATGCAGCGCCGTACACAGGGAGAAAGCGTTACTGTTAGACGAGCAACTCCAAAGGTAGGAAGAAACGATCCTTGTCCATGCGGAAGCGGTAAAAAATACAAGCAGTGCTGTGGCAGAAACGCCTAAGAAAAAAATATAAAAGCTACAAAAAAAGGCTGTTTATAAGTTTAGCATTATCGGTGGTTTAGGTTCTCGAAACCACCGTATTTAAGTACATGGTCATTTCGACAAGCTCAATGACCGTACTCAATTAGCTTACTAAAACAGCTTTTTTTTTATTTGGAGGTTTATCTAGTCTTAACCACACCAGTTCTATTCAATGGCCAGAATCTGTAAGCGGCAGTGCCGAGGATTCTGTTTTGTGGAACATATTTCTGTTCAAGACAGCTCTGATAAACAACACTGTATTCATCAAAAGCTGTTAATGGAGCTTCATAAAAGCCTGCCATATGACGCATATCAAGAGAATTAAAACGGTTATCTCCCATCATAAAATAATTCTTAGCTGGGATGTAAGAAGGTTTTCCATCTTCTGTATTTTTAGGGAACACAGGCATATTTCTCTGATCAAGAATAGAAATATAGAAGGCAACATTTCTAAAATCGGTATAAGCTTTTACAAATGCTTCATCCTGCATAAAGCTTGTCTGATCCTTTCCCTGAGCCAGGAGCTGTGCTGTTCTCAAGAATAGTCGTCCGGAATACAATTTGTACATTACATTTAAGCGGTAATTTGCTTCTGTGTATGGGTCAAGGGTGATTTCTGCCATGTTAGCCGGCATTGATTTAGTCCAGCCGGTCATATAATTTTTAAACCAGGCATAACCATCTTTGGTAGTAATATTCTTTGCGATACCTGTAAAGCCTGCATAGATCTTATAAGAATCAAAAGAGAACTCTGTGTCGCTGGTCGTATTTTTTACATAAGAGGCCATGCTGTTATAAATTGAATTACATTCTATAGAAGCAAGCTTTAAATCAAGTGCACGTCGGGCTTCTTCAACAGACAAGAGAGTATCAAAATCATCAGAACTCAAAGGATATTCCTTGATTGAATCTCTGTATTTATTCTGAAGAGAGCTTAAATTCCAGGCAGCAAATTTATTATCCTGAGAAACGGGCTTCCATTCATCGCTGTCTTTTGTACGGGCATACAAAGTGCCATCCTGCATTACAAGCTGTTCCCCAGGAACTCCGCATACACGCTTTACAAGCGGATCCGCTTTTGGCTGACCGTGAGAATCCACATTGATATTAATAGTAGTAAAGGAAAGCATGTAAATCAGCTGGCTTGCAACAAAGCGGATGTCGTTCTGACGATTCTTTTCATCTTTTCCGCCGTCACCGTACTGTGGGTTTCTGAATACTACAACATCGCCTCTCTTGTATTTTTTTACACAAGGAAGTCCCACAGGACTCATCGGGAATTTAGGACCGCTGGCAGTTTTAAATACCACAACACGATCCTTAATCAAAAAAGAAGGAACCATAGATTCAGAAGGAATTACATACAACTGGAATACGAAAATCTGGAACAAAAGAACAAGAAAAACAGCCTGAACAATGGCATCAATCCAGTCAACGATTTCATATAAAATGCCCTTTACAGTCAGTTTTTTTGCAATAATTCCGCCGGACTTTTTGGCTACAAGTTTTTCCCAGTCGGGATTTAAGCGGCTGATTCGTTTTGGGTTTAACCAGAACAAAAGTGTCCAGCGGCCAATCAGCGCTGCACACCAGAGCAAAACTGTAACAATATCATACCAGTAATAGGTTTCGACTTTACCTGCCCTTCTAAATACAAATGCAAGAAGAAGTACATATGGAAGATACTGAAGAAGTTTTATACTTGCGGCAAGAAATTTTGTATTCTGTTTTTTTAACAATTCAAAATATAAAGCCCATACCAGCACCCCGGTAAAAGCTGCACTTAAAGGAAATGCAAAAAAAGAAACATCCAGCTTAAAATGAACTGAAAGAATTGAAAATAAAATTGATGCAACGAGGGTTACATAAGTTGTAATAGTAAATTTTTTCATATTTTAAGTATACCTCTAATTAATTAAATAAAAAAGTATCAGTCAAGTTACATGGATTTTTATTGTATTGAGCAAAAACCTCGTAGACTTTTTTAATAGAATCCAGAGTGACAGAAGGGGCATCTGTCTCCGATGTCAGACAAAAAGAATCCAGTTCTCTGACGCATTCCAGAGCCTTTTTATCACCACGCAAAAGCCCCGCTCCAAAACTGAAATAAGAGTTGATTCCTTTATCAAGCAGAATTCTTGCCTGTAGAGCATTTCCATTAAAAGAATGAAAAATTACAAAAGGGATTTTTTTTAAGTCAGAAGAAAAACTCAAAATGTCGTCAAAGCTTTTTCTCATATGAATTACAAAAGGCTTTTTATATTGAATACATAACTCAATCTGAGATTTAAATATAAATAACTGTTTTTCTTTGGTAGCCTTTAATTCCTGAGAATAAAAATCCAAACCTGCTTCACCTACAAAATCGATTTTATTTTCGCGTAAAAGCTGCTCCAGATAATCTAAAAGAGTTTCATCCAGATACCAGGGATGGATGCCAAAGCCGCCTTTTATCGCTAGATTTGAATATTTTTTACTTTCCTCGATTAAGTTTTGCTGATTATTAAAGTTCTCTTTTGACCAGGCACATGTGAGTCCAGAATAAAAAATCTCTTTATCTGATAGAGTTTTAGATAATTCATCTAATTTTAAGTCATTTTTTAATTCTGCTATATGAAAATGTGCATCAAAAATGCTTTTTTTGTAATCTTTTTCTAACATTTATTTTTAATATACCGAATATATAAATGTAGTTCAAATATTTTATCCTTTTGGGAGGAGAAGTTATGAAAAAATATTCACTTAAAAGCTTGGGAAACAAGAATGACTACATGACAATCGTTCAGGAAATGGAAGACGGATACGTAATTCGCATCATTCGCGATTTAGACGGTTACAACGATGTTAAAACAGATTATTTGAGCAAAGAATTATTTGACTGCTGCATCCGCACAGGTTACCTGACAGAAATTGAAGAAACAGTAAAAGTTGCAGTTTCAGCATAACAAAAAGGGCTTCCTAACTGACTTAAGAGTAATTAGCAAGCCCTTTTATATTTAACATCACTTATAGATTTGCTTTACATAATTCAATTGCTGCCTGGATTCTCGGCTGCTTTTCTTGTACTGGCAAAAGCCAGTTGATTTCTACTCCATTCTTTTCCATAAATCTAAACCAGGTTTCCTGACGTTTTGCAAACTGTCGGATAGCAATAAAAAGTTCTTCTGTCATTGCTTCTAAAGAATCGTATTTGCCCTGCAGGTACTGAGAACAATATCTGTATTCTAGCCCTAGCTTTTCAAGCCGTTCCCAGGAATACCCCTGATCGTGAAGACCTTTAACTTCATCGAGCATGCCTTCATCCAGTCGTTCTATCAGACGCTTATAAATATTCTGCCTTACCAGGGTTCTGTCAAAAGTTGTACCGATGATAAGCGGTTTGATTTCAGGACGTGGATACATATTCTTTTTAAGTTCGGCCGCTTTTTCTCCGTGAGTTCCATAATAGATTTCGATTCCACGGATTACTCTTTCTCTCTCTTCAAGATCGTTTTTAGTGTGTAAATCCGGTTTTAATTCCAGATACATCTTTGCAAGTTCTTCAAGAGATTTATCTTTTAAACGGTTTCTTAATTCAGGATCTTAGGGAACATCAATGAGATCATAGTTTCTGATAATGGCATCGAGATAAAGCCCTGTTCCACCTACAATGACCGGGAGTACACCGCGAGAAATCAGATCATCAAAAACTCTGTAAAACTCCTGCTGGTAGTGAAAAACATTATATTCCTTATCAAGAGTTGTAATATCAATCATGTGATAGGGAATCTGTTTTCCATCTACAACATAATCTTTTAAATCTTTTCCGGAACCAATATCCAGCCCTTTATAGGTCTGACGGGAATCCGCAGAAATTATTTCTCCGCCAAAATACGAGGCTATCTGAACACCGATTGCAGTCTTTCCAACCGCAGTCGGTCCAAGTACAACTACACAGTTATATTCAGACATAAATACCTACATTACACGGCAGATTGCACATTTTAAGTATTCAGACTTTGGATATCCCAAAAGAACAGGATGATCAGGCCCTGCTCCACGTTTTTCAAGAATCTGAACTCGCTTGTGGCTGTCCATTGCGGCGTGCATTAGCATGTCATAGAAATAATGACTGTCAAAGAAATGTGAACATGAACAGGTAACAAGAATTCCCCCGTCGTTCAAAAGTCGCATTGCTCTAAGGTTAATTTCTTTATATCCGCCATAAGCCTTTTGAATAGCCTTGGCACTTTTGGTAAATGCCGGAGGATCAAGAATGATTACATCAAATTTTCTGCCCTCTTTTTCATATTCTTTGAGTAAATCAAAAACATCTGCACATACTGCTGTACAAACCTTGTCAGCGTGATTATCGTGAATGTTTCTGTTTACCATTTCGACAGCTTCTGGGCTGATATCAACAGAAACAACTTCTTTTGCCCCAGCCTTGAATGCATTCAATCCAAAAGCCCCTGTATGAGTAAATGTATCTAGGACCTTCTTTCCATGACAGAAGGTTGCTGCAAGCCGACGGTTGTCCTTCTGATCAAGGAAGTAACCAGTCTTCTGACCGTTTGCAATATCCACATTTAAGATTACTTCGTTTTCAAGAATCTGAAGAGAAGTTTCGTATTCTCCATAAATCCAGCCACTGGTTGAAGGAAGACCTTCTTTAGAGCGAACATCGGCATCATCTCTTTCATAAATTGCATCCGGAGAACAAGCCTTTTTCAACGCATCAAGAATCTGTTTTCTAAACACATCACAGGCCATTGCTAAAAACTGAACAACAAGAACAACTTTTCCGCGAGTATCTGCATATCGTTCAACAATTAATCCTGGAATAAAATCTGCTTCAGCAAAAATTAATCTGTAAGAATCCTTTTCTGAATAATGTGTGCGGCGAATATTTACGGCATCAAAAACACGTTTTTCCCAGAAAGAATCGACATCTTCAAAAACTTTGTCGGCATGTTCGCTTGAAATAAGGCGAACTGTAATCTTGGAATTACGATTAATAATACCGGTTCCTAAAAAGCCCCCTGCTTTAGTAAAAACTTCTACACCGGAACCGTTTTTTACTGTACATTCAGTTAAGGCTGTCTGATTCCATTCATCAGCTTCTGTTTCTCTATATTTTACATGAGAAATTTCATTATCAAAAACCCAGGGAAAACCTGTCTGAATTTCTTTTTCTTCTTTTGCGTTTAAAAATACTCTTGGATACACTTTCATAGAGTTGAGTATAAAACAATGTACTGTTTTAAGCAATGAATTGATTTTACACTAATTAGGTATTATTATTTAATAATATGAAGAAAATTAAAGCCTTATTTACAATCCTGTTTACATTTATATGCTCTTATCATTTTTTTGCAGCAGACAGACCTATTATCACAGAATTAAATGCAACAGGTACCACAGGAAACACTATTAATCTCTCCTGGAATCTGCCTAAAAACCCGGAACCAAAAGTTTCAAAACTTCTTATCTACAAAAGTTCATTACCCATTGCAAATTACACAGATATTTCAAATGAAAAACCTTATGCCGAAGTCGATGCAAAGAAAACCGGTTTTCAAGACACTGTAAACGACTACAAGGACTATTACTACGCCGTTCTTTGTCAGACAGGAACAACAATCTACGATATTATTTTACCTTCTATTAATTCAACAGTTAATGGAACACACCTTATAATCAAACAGAAGAAAATATCAAAAAACAAAGCTGTTCAGGCAGAAGAACGATTAATCACAGAAGGAACTTTGAGAGAAACTCCCCTTCCATTTCTTGACCTAACCGAAGGCAAAGACCGCAAAAAAATTCAGATGAGCGAAAAAGCAAAAAAATCTGTACGCAGTCTCGCCGGCACAAAAACAAAAGAGGATTCAGAGATTTTAACTCCATATGTTTTTGAAGAAGATTTAATTGCCCCAGAAGAAGGTGACGATTACCTTTTATTTGAAATATTACGAAGAACTTTTATCCAGCAAAACTATGAAGGGGCTCAAAAACAATTAGAACAGCTTCTCGGAACAAACAGAAGTGAAAACGTAACAAAACGTGCAACCTTCTATCTTGGAGAGAGCCTTTATTTCCAGCAGAATTATAAAGATGCCGTAAAGAAACTTGTAACTGTATACAACGATTATCCAGCGGTTTCCAAAAAATGGATTGAAAACTCACTGGATAAAATCGAATTAGTAGATACTGCGGATTAATTCTACAAAGGAAGGAGCCCTGCGGCTCTGAATATCCTGTTCTGTCAGAGTCTTTTTGTTTACAGTCTGACCGTTTGCATCTGCCATTGGAGTTGTTTCGATTGGAGATGGAACCTGACCACCAGCATTCTGCTCATCAGATTTTGGCATAGAAATCAAAACAACTTCATCACCGGTATTAATTCTATCATAAAAACCCTTGTATTCGAGAAGGCCTTCACTAACCTCTTCGCCGGTTGTGGTAACAGTTAATGTACCGAGAACGTTTTCCTGATTATAAATTACCCCTGTTCCACTTGAAGCAGTCTGAATAGAGTTCTTTCTTACGATTTCAAATACTGCACCGTCGATAAGGTTTTCTGATTTCCCAATATCAATTAAAAGAGTTTTTCCCTGACGGTCGATAATTTTTCCGCGGATAGAAAGCCGTTCAAGAATATCGCTTCTCAGTCTTCTGAAAACTGTAGAATAGCGGTTATTTCCAGTTGCATACAAAGCATTTTCCAGAATTTTTGTTCCTGTGCGGCCCGAGTACATTGTGTAGTTTAACGTAACATCCCGGGAACCTTCATCAACACTAAGAATGATAAAATAATCCATCTTATCTGTTCTTGCACGCTGATAGGCATCTCCAAAGCCCTTAACTTGATAAGGAGTTGTTGAAACTGCAGTAGAAGCAATACCACCAAAAATATCAGAAGCAAACTCTGCCGCAATCTTGTTATTTAATACGTGACGGGCATTTACAGAGCTTGGAGTATAATAAAGTCCGATATTCCATCGGGTTTTATCCAGATAAAAAGGCTGTACCTTCCATTTTTTAGCAAGAGAATCCTGAAGCAAATCTGTATAAGCCTCGATAGTATCTGACATCTTATTCTTTTGATAATTACTCAGATTATTCTCTGTTCTTACAGCATCAACAAACAAGAGCTGATCGAGATAAAGCTCGTGCATTCCGTTTAATTCAAGCATATCGGCAAATGCCATTCTTGCTTCTTCATTAGAAGGCTGGATTTTTAGTGCACGCTGATATTCGTAGGTTGTACCGGTACTGTCGTATTTGCGCTGGTATTCGTGGGCTTTTTCGATATGATACTTGGCCCACTGAGCGCGGCGTTCATCTTCAAGAGGAACTGTATCTTTTACAGCAAGCTCAAGAGCGGCACGCATGACTTCATCTTCACTTTGAATAGAAAGTCCCTGTGTCCAGGTCTCAATGGCGCTTTCAATATCGCCTTTGCACACCTGTGCACAGCCTTTTAAATACCAGGAATTAAAACTGTTTCTGTCACGGCCAATTCTAAAATCACAGATTGAAATAACTTCTTCATAATCTCCCTGGGCATAGCGGATTTTTGTAAGAAGCTCGTATGCCTTATCATAATTACCATTGACTTCAACTGCGACTCGGCAGCGCATTTCTGCACCTTTTATATCCCCCGTCATTGCATTGATAACGGCTGCAAGATAATGAACTTCTGCTTCATCAGAATAATAAGTCAATGCCTGGTTGATGTATTTTTTTGCGTTTTCATTTTTTCCAAGTTCAGCGCTGACAAGAGCAAGACTCAAGAGGGCCTTACGGTTTTCGGCGGACCGTTTTAATGCTTCGGAATACTGTTTTTCCGCCCCTGTAATACGGCCATCAAACAAGTCAAGTTCAGCAAGCCCGAATCTGGCTTCTACATCATTTGGACGATTTTTAATAATATCTTCAAAAACCTTTCTTGCATCAGAAAAACGAGCAAGGGCGATATAAGTCATTCCTTTAAGATTATTTATGCTGCTATCATCCCGGGAATACTTTTCTGCTTCTGCAAGCTGTTCCAGAACTAAATCATATTCTCCCAGCTGATAGGTACACTCAGACAAATGGAACCAGGCTTCTCCATAATCAGGATTTTTTTGAAGTGCTTCCATATACAACTGGCTTGCCTGATACCAGTCTTCCTGATACTGCGCATCAACAGCCTGATTGAACAAAGCCGCTGCATTCTTTTCCTGTGCAAAACCTGTAAATGCGAATAAACCAAGTACGAAAAAAGATAAAACCTTATTCTTTTTCATCTTCCTTTTCTTGCCCCTCTGTCTTTCGGATTACTTTTATAACGTTAATTCTATGGCCTTCCATATCCTGAACGATAAATTCAAAATTGTTCCAGGTCGTCTTTTCAAATTTTACAGGGATTTTTCCAAAGAGATCAAAAACAAATCCACCAAGAGAATCAAAATCCTCTGCCGGGAAGCCTGCTTCAATGGTTTCGTTCAAATCATCGAGATCCACGCGGGCATCACAGAGCCACATATTTTCGCCAACACTGATGATATCTTCCCGTTCATTGTCAAACTCATCCTGAATATCCCCGACAATTTCTTCGATGATATCTTCCATAGTAATGATTCCGGCAATACCGCCGTACTCATCGATTGCAATAGCGATATGAAGGTGCTTACGCTTAAATTCTCTCAAGAGAGTATCGATTCGTTTGCTTTCCGGAACAAAATATGCCTTGCGGATAATTTTTTCAAGTTCTACCGGCTGGTGACGCTGCAGAGAAGAATAAATCAAGTCCTTTACATAAAGAACACCAATTACATTATCAATTGATTCACTGTAAACAGGAAATCTTGAGTGTCCGCTTTCGGCAATTTTTTCTATTAATTCATCTTCTGGAGTATCTACTGAAATAAAATCTACGTCGATTCGGGGAATCATTACTTCTTTTACGGAGGTTTCACTTAATTCTTCAATACCCTGAATCATGTCCTGTTTTTCTTCATTTAAAATTTCAATCTGTTCAGGGGTCAATTCTTCTGAAGAAGTATTTTTGTTTGTTTTTTTACCTTTAAAAAATAAAAAGCCCATTCTTTTTTTACCTTAATATTCCTTTTTTATTCTGTATATATAATTTCATCTGATAATTCTTTTAAAACCTGTTCCTGAAGAACAAGCATTTCGCAGTCAGGCTCAACACCTTTTTCAATATGTTCTTCTCCGTGGTCATATCCGTTTAAATGCAAAATACCATGAACTAAAAGTCTTTTTAGTTCGCTGTTTTTATCAACTTCAAAATATTCTGCATTTTTAGGAAGGGTTTCGAGGCTGATTGCAATATCCCCGGCATTAAACCAGGAACCTTCTTCATCCTCGTATTCATCTCCGTTCTCAAAAGAAAGAACATCTGTAGGAGCATCAATGTTACGATAATTCTTGTTTAATTCCTGAATAAATTCATCGTTACAAAAAAGAATAGACAATTCTTCGTTATCATAACCAATTTTTTGCAATGCCAGATTAACAAAAGGTTCAATTTTTCCAAACCATGCAGGTTCACTTAAACCTTCCTGCATAGAAATCAAAACTCGATTAGCCATTCAATTTTACTCCATCCAAAGTTTTGTCACCAAGGACAACCTCTTTCTTTGCCTTTTTCTTTTCTGTTTTTTCTTTATCGTTCTTTTCAGTTTTTACTTCAGATTCAATTTTTTCTGATTTTTCTTCTTCTTTTTTCTTTTCGTCTTCTTTTGGTTCTTCATCAGGATCCTTCTGATTTGGATACTTGATACGATTATGATTGATTGCCACAAGAAGTTTTACAAAAGAACTCTTGATTTTGTTCAAATCATTAAAAGTAAGATCACAACAATCCAGCTGTCCGCTTTCCATCTTGCGGTCAAAAATAGTCTGAACAAATTTTTCGAGACGTTCTTCTGTCGGATTTGTCAGAGTTCGGCTGGCTGCTTCACAGCTATCAGCAAGCATTACAACGGCACTTTCTTTTGAGCTAGGAGGATTACCAGGATACATAAAATCGATCTGGTTTGTATTTGGATCCAGGTTCTTAGCCTTTTCGTAGAAGAATTCCATTGTGCTGTTTCCGTGATGTTCTTCAATAATCTCTATAACCTGATGAGGAAGATACAACTGACGGGCAATTTCAACACTCTTTTTAACATGACTCTTTAAAATTGTTGCTGAGAGATTTGGAGAAATTGAATCGTGAGGATTTGGTTCTCCGTGAGAAAGGTTTTCAACAAAATATTCGCTCTGATCCATTTTTCCAAGGTCGTGATACCAGGCACCAACCTTTGCAAGAAGGGCATTTGCACCGATTTCACGACATGCATTTTCTGCAAGCTGACCAACCATTTGAGAATGCTGATAAGTTCCTGCAGCTGCAATAAAAAGTTTTTTAAGAATCGGTGTATTGGTATCGCACAAGTCCATCATTCGGAATACAGATGCTGTATTTAAAAGCAATTCAATCGGAGTAATCAAAGCCAGGGCAAGAATTCCAGACAGGAAACCGTTTAATGCCACAAAGCCGATTACAAAAGGAATTTCCTTAAAAGGCTCATTAAAGATCACCGCAAGAAGAACAATAATTGCCATATTAAAGAAAGCCTGCATCAAAGAAACGATAATCATATCGATTCGGTGTTCGATTGTTCTTACAATTGCAGTAGAGCACAAGCAGCTAAAGAGAGTAAATAAAAGAGGAACAATTTCCCATCCGCTGGCATCAAATACCCCAAAGGCCATCATAAAGCTGAAAATTGTAGCACTTAGCTGACCATACAAAATCGCATGAATCAATACAAACAGCACGGCAGGGATAATTATACAAACACTAAAGGCAGAATTAAATAAGGTAAGTTTTCCCCCAAAGGTAACAGCTGCATACACCAGGACAAAACAGATTGCCATGTATACGATTTCTCGAAGACGAACCTTATGATTGGCAGTTACCAGAGAATAAAGAAAGTACCAGCCAATTATTAATAGAAGAATAAATAATTCAGAATCCGCAAACAGTCGCCAGTCGATATAATTTGGGCTTGCGGCCATTTTCTGAAGCTTGGAATAGGCTTCTTCAGAAATCTGAAAGCCCTTTCTGATAATCTTTTCGCCTTCTTTAATTTCAACAGGATTCAATTCATCCGGATAAATATTTCGTGGAGCAACAATGGTTCTGTCAGAAATCTGCCCGATTTCAAACTGATTTAAATTCAATGCCATAATTGTTTGATTTGTCGCAACATCAAACAAATTGATTCCGGAAATTAAAAGATAACCTACAAAAACCAGTATCAAAACCGGATAATGACTTTTGATATAACTCTTAAATGAATTTAATGCTACTGATTTTTCTGCCTTATTCTTCTGATTTTTCATTTTCGTATGCCTTTACAATCTTTTTTACCAGTGGATTTCGCACAACATCTTCTGCATTCAGACGGATAAATTTTATTCCTTCAATTCCATCCAAAAGATTTGATGCATGTACTAAACCTGATTGAACTCTCTTTGGTAAATCAATCTGAGTAATATCTCCTGTAATAAAAACCTTTGATCCCTGGCCCATACGGGTTAGGAACATTTTCATCTGTTCTTTTGTTGTATTCTGTGCTTCATCAAGAATGATAACACAGTTGTTTAATGTGCGTCCTCTCATATAAGCAAGAGGGGCAATCTCTATAATTTCTGACTCAACGAGACGACGAACTGTTTCTCGGGGAACAATCATTTCCATTGAATCATAAAGAGGTCTCAAATAAGGGTTGATCTTATCTTCTAAGTCCCCGGGCAAAAATCCAAGGCTCTCCCCCGCTTCTACAACAGGACGAGTAAGCACCAGTTTAGAAACCTTGTGAGTCAGCAGAAGATTTAATGCTTCTGCAACTGCGATAAAAGTTTTTCCGCTACCGGCAGCTCCAATGGCAAAAACCATATCGTGGGTTCGCATTGCCTGAATATAATCTGCCTGATGCTGATTATGAGGATATACTTTTCTTAAAGCTCCTGGAACAAGAACCGAAATATTGTTAATATCGGCTTTCTGTTCAACATTGAGAACAGATGCAACGATATCCTGTGTATTTCTGGAACCAGCTCCAACTTCATCTGTAATTCTATCTATAATAAATCTAAACTGCTGTCGTAAGGATTCATTGTCTGTATCTACAGATAGTTCATTACCTCGGGTAAAAACAGGAATGCCAAGATGGTCTTCGATGAGTTTTAAGTTGTTGTCGTTTGTTCCACAAATGCAGGAAAGTAATTCAACATCAGGAACAACTATAGTATATTCGTTATCCACTTTATCCATATAATTGTAAAGTATGTTAGTATATTTTTCAATGTAATTTTAATTCAGTGACCATTCACCATATTTATCGATAATTTCGGCCTTCATAGATGACATTGGTCTCCAGGTTATTGCAATCGTTAGATAAGGACTAAAGTCATAGTATTTTGAAGAATTTTCAGTTACCAGACGAGGTTCAATCTTAAAGGTTGTTGTAAAATCCCAGTCATGAAGCTCATGAGTAAGATTAAAATTGAGACTCTTTAACTTAAATCCGCTTGCTTTTCGCAATTCTTCATTATCAAATCGGAAAGAATTAAACAAGTCCACAAACACATTTGTTTCGCCAGGGATTCCGACTTTATTTCCAAAATATCTGTAAATTACAGAGTTCTTAGAAGTTGAGGAGAAGGAGAAAGTCAGAAAATCCTGAATCTTAAACGAAATACTTGGAGAGAAAGTGAAATAACTGCTGGTTGGAAGGAGCATATCAGCCGTAATATTTGAATTAAAGCCCAGTCCCATGCTTATACGGTTCTTCCAGGTATAGAGAGTCTTGGTTCCTGAATTATATGTGAAAGAAAAATTATATGGGAGGAATTCCTTTTCACTGCGCTGAACCCATTCTTCCGGCTCCCCTGTAGTGGAGTTATAAGACATATCATAGCCATAGGTATAACTCATTGTGTACGAGAGGGAAAGATTCTTCCAGGAAAGAGATGCCTTAAAGGAATCGTGATGAGAATCTTCCATATTATAATTATAGCTTTCTGTAAGCTTGAGAGAATTATTAAAGAGAGAAATACTGCAACTTTGTTTTATAGGCTGCTTGACCCAGACAGCATCGTCTGCGGTGCTGGACTTTTTAAATCCGGTTTCAACCCCTGCAGTTACATAAGGAAAAACCAACTTAAGATTGGCATAGTATTGTTCTGCCTGAGGTTTTAATGTTGTTGTAAGAGTAAGGGTCTGTGAGAATTTATTTTCATACTGGTTAGAAGAAAAGATAAAATCCAGGGCATGGGTCGTAACAGAATTGCTGTCAGTAAAATCAGGCCCGTGATAAATCCAGGAAGGAGTTCCTGTAGAATCAAACTCATCACCAAGGAACTCTGTGCGGACAAATTTGATTGTATTTCGATAAGTAATACCTGTATTCTTTATGAAAGAAATATTTGTAAAAGGCTTAAAGGAAACTGAATTTGTATTTGTAAGATCCTGCTTCTGCGCAGCATAGTCTGTTTTTACAAGAGTCTTGGCAGAGGTTTCTGTATAACCACCAATATTTGTATCAGTAGAGATAAAAGGGTGAGCCTGGAAAATCGGATTATAAGCAAAATTGCTTGAGATACTGAAAAAACTTCCTCCATAACTAAGAGAGTTATCGAGAGTAACAGGAAGCTTAAATGTATACATTGACGATTTAAGGTTTTTCCATTCAAAATCTTCCGGCTTTTCGAGTTTGTCAGAAGAGTATGCAAGCTGAGTCGTAAAATTCGGTTTTATAGAATATTTAATTGAGGCGGTAAGTCCTTCGATAGACTGAAGAGAAGAAGTAACTGTTGCCATTGATGGAAAGGCTTCTTTTGGAAGGATTTCTTTTTCCTGCTGGCTGTCAGCCATTTGAGTCCCAGGAGTTAGTTCCTCCGAGGTTTGACTCTCAGAAGCTTCAGTTCCTGCTGCCTGCTGATTTTTAGCCCGCTCTTCCTTCTGCTTTGCAGTAAGGAGTTCTCCTGGCATTTCTAAGCTTGAAACAAAAGACGGTACAGGATTTTTTGTAGCCGCTTTTTTCTTGGTAGAAGAATAATCCAAGAGAGTTCCGCTGATTGTTGCAGACAAAGTTACAGGAGTAATCTGAGACGGATAATAGAATTTTCGCTCCGGAGTATAGGTTCGCCATTTTGACAAATCCGTTGAACTAAGGGAATCTTTTACAAGATTTTCAGAAGAAACGGATTTAGTCGAAAAACCGAGAGAAGAATTCATCGAAAGAGATGCTGTATTCAAATATGGTTTAATCACTGATGGAAGAGGAACCGTATATGACAGAGATGACTGCCAGGTAAAAGAAGAAACTTCAGAAGTAGAAGTTGTATCATCATCAGATGCTTGAGAAGTTAAAAAGGAAATCCAGTCCATACTTTCTTCGCGATCCTTGGCAAAATCATTTGTAAAGAAAGGATCTGAGTAAACCGGCAGCGAAAGACTGAAGGTAAATGGTTTGTTAATAGAAAATTTTAGATTTCCTGAATATCTGAAAGGAAGCTTAAATCCTAAAAGATTAGAAGAATCCAGAACCTTTTCCCCAGTAGATGTATATGGAAGATAATTTCCATTACTATCATAAAAAACTGTATTTGAAATTCCGGCTTTAAAATTAAATTCCAGATTATTAAATACCTTTTTAGGTTTAAAAACTCCGTCGACACCAACGAGAACACCAAGATTAGTATAATAATCTCCCATTACTTTTAGGTAATTGCTTGTGTCCCCTTTAAAATCCTCGTCAAGATTATGATAGACAAGACCTTCCCTTACCTGTTCCTTTAATGTAGAAGGCTTAATAAAGTTAAAGAGCGCCTTGAGTTTTTCTGTTCCATCGGCATCACTGGAAGAAGAGGAAGTAGATGTGCTCAAAGGCTTTCGACCATATAGATAAGCCGTTGTCTGAATGTAATATCCCTTTCTTTTTTCATAACCAAATACTGGATTAAAAATCAATTCATCCTTTGGATAATAAAAAGCAGGAAGATAAAATACCGGAACAATACCGACAAACAAAAAGGCATTAAAAAAGGCAAACTCGCCCCCTGGCAAAAGCCAGATTCTCGAAGCCCTGATTTTCCAGTGAGGATCACCATCACCACAGAAAGTCAAAACCCCGTCTTTAAAGGCGATTGTATTTGATTCACTTCGTCCAAAAATATCACTTGCAACCACGAGAGTTGAACCACTCGGAAGATTGAGGGCATCCGATTTAGTCTGAACAACCCGTCCGTCATCAAAAACTCCTTCCAGAGTTGCTGTATTGAACATTAGGGAGCTTGCAGTTACAGTTTGACTACCACTTGTAGAACCTGTCTGTTCCAGAGTGACATTGCCTTCGGCATACATCATCTCAGATGCACGGTCATATCTGATAACATCTGCACTGATAACATTTTTGGTAGAACCCTTGGATACAGAAATTTTTACATCCCCAGAAAGAATAATGACATCCGTATCTTTATCCTTTGCCTTGGAATACTGAGAAGTTTTGGCATTCTCAATTGTAATTACAGTTCTATCATCCTCCGCAAAGGCTTTAAACGAAAAAAGCATCAAAATCGAGAAGAATATTAATTTTAGGCTCTTACCATTAAATTTCATTTTTTACTTTTTTCTCTTTCAAGCTGTTCTTTTATAAACTGGCCGGTAAAGCTTTCTTTTACCTGGGCAACTTCCTCCGGTGTTCCTTTGGCAATAATATTACCGCCTCTGAATCCCCCTTCCGGCCCCAAATCTATAATATAATCAGCCTGACAAATAACATCCAGATTATGTTCAATCATGAGAACAGTATTTCCCTGATCTACAAGGCGCTGAATTACGCTCATAAGCTGCTTTACATCTGCAAAATGAAGCCCTGTAGTAGGTTCATCCATAATATAAAGAGTTTTTCCTGTAGACACCCGGGCAAGCTCTGTAGCAAGCTTTACGCGCTGAGCCTCACCGCCACTTAAGGTCAAGGCGCTCTGCCCCAGCTGAATATAGCCCAAGCCCACTGATTTAAGAGTCTCAAGTTTTCTTGAAATATGAGGTATCGAAACAAAGAAGTCACAGGCTTCTTCGATAGTCATATTCAGAACATCGTTGATACTCTTGCCTTTATAAAGCACATCCAGCGTCTCTTTATTAAACCGTTTTCCGTTACAAACGTCACAAGTAATAAATACATCCGGCAGAAAATTCATCTCAATGGTAATAGTTCCGCTTCCCTGACAGTTTTCACAGCGGCCGCCTTTTACATTAAAGCTGAAACGACCTTTTGTATATCCGTTGGCCTTGGATTCTGGGAGCTCTGCAAACAAATCTCGGATAGAATCAAAAACGCCCACATAAGTTGCAGGATTACTGCGGGGAGTTCGGCCGATAGGACTCTGATCGATATTAATTACCTTATCCAGATTTTCAATTCCAGAAATCGATTCATATTTTCCGCTTGGATAATTTGTT
>JAFNQK010000220.1 GCA_017386165.1 Treponema sp. | reverse complement strand
ATTGCAGAAAGTTTTAATTTTCCTCCATTTTCTTTCATGTCGGAAAAAACTTTGAGCAAATTTGGAATACTGAGAATTATAATTAAGCCAAAACCGAATGGGTTAAAAATAAATTCTTGACCTTGCATATATAAATTATAACATGACTTTAATGGAAAGGTAACAAATTTATTTTCTATATATGCAAAAAAAAAGCGGTCATTTCGACAAGCTCAATGACCGTGAAAAAGTGCGTTGGTTGAGTAGACTGACAGGTACTTCGACGGGCTCAGTAACCGCTCAAACCACCGCGCTTTTGTATTAAGAGGTTATTACAAACCCTTAAAACGTCGAAGTCAAGGCTTTAAGCGTAAGCGTGCCTTGACTCGACGTATTAGTAAACGCTTAAAATCTTAGCAAGTTTATCTTTTCCGATAATCTTCATGAAGGAAGCAAGGCGTGGACCCTGATCTTTTGCAATCAAAGCCTGGTAAAGGGCTGTGAATAAAGCCTTTGCATCAAGACCAAGTTCTGTTGCAATATCGTACATTGCCTGCTGGCAGTCACGGTCCGTAGGGAAGCTTCCTACCTTTGGAACAACTTCGTCGCGAACGCGCAAAACTGCTTTGAGCATGTCGCCTTCGAGGTTAGCTTTGCTGCCGTCGTTGCGGAGGCTAAAGCAGAATTCTTCTGCACATGTTGGAGCACTGTTCTGAATCCAGAACCATGCACATGCCATGCGGCGGCGGAGTCTTTCTTCCTGTTCTGGTTTTACGTCTCCAAGGCTCTTGATTACAGCGTCGATGTCTCCGGAATATGTCTGGAGAAGGGTTGTGAGCATACGGAAGGTAATCTGATAAGGCATTGTTTCAGGAATTTTTCCGTCAATCTGGCTCAAGATGTAGATTCTCTTTTCTTTGTTGTAGTGATCTTCACTCTTGGCCTTGTCGATTCCGTAAACGATGCGTTCTGTCTTGTCGTAATCTTCGTATACTTTAAGAACATCGAGGTCGAAAGAAATAGCAAATTCTGTGTTTGGTTTTGTACCTGCAAAGAGGTAGCGCAAAACTTCTGCCTGGTAAACATCGAGGGCATCAGGGAGGGCGATTACCTTTCCTTTTGAAGAAGACATCTTTCCTGGAACACCTTTGAGGTTTACAAAGTCGTAACGCATTGTAACAGGAGCATCCCATCCGTAAATCTTTTTAGAAACAAGCTTTGCAGTGTCGTAGCTTCCACCTGGGCTGATGTGGTCTTTTCCACCCGGTTCAAATACAACTTTTTCTTCGTTCCATCTCATTGGCCAGTCAACACGCCAGCCGAGTTTTGCACCCTTGAATGTGCGGATGTCAGCAGTTTCGCAATTGCCGCATTCACATTTGTAAGTGATTCCGTATTCACCGTCGTAGTCAGTGATTTCTGTTGTGTCTTTTGAGCATTTTCCACAGAAGATTGCTACAGGCCAGTAAACATCTTCCGGCTTCATCTTGTGCTGGTCGTCGCGGTATTCGTTGAGACAGTCTTTGATTAATGCACGGTTCTGCATAGCTTTTTTCATGCCTTCTGCATATCTGTTAGCGCGGTAGCGGCTTGCCTGATAAAGGAATTCTGGTGCAATACCAACGCGTGGAAGCTGCTGTTCGATATCAACTTCGTGATGGCGCGCATAGTTTTCGTTTCTTCCAGTTGTGTCTGGAACTTCTGTAATTGGATAGCGAAGATATTTTTCAAGAATTTCTGGGTCTGGCATATTTGCAGGAACTTTGCGGAAAACATCGTAGTCGTCCCAAGAATAAATAAAGCGGACGTTCTTGCCACGGTCTCTCAAGGCGCGTACAACTAAATCTACAGTGATGATTTCGCGGAAGTTTCCAAGGTGAACTGTTCCTGATGGAGTAATTCCGGATGCACATGTGTATGAATCAAGGTCGCCTTTTTCGCGGATGATTTTTTCTGCCATCTGGTCAGCCCAGTGACAAAGTAAAGGATTTTTTTCTTCGTTACTCATATATTCCTCAAAAAGTATTTGTACCAAGATTATAATGAAATAGGCTCTTGGGGGCAATGAGGAAGAATATATTCATAGGAAGAAAACTACATTGATTCTACTTTGTCAGGATCAAAATCGATGTCGGAGTCTGATTCTGGTGCCGATGGAGAAGTAACTGGTGAGTAAGGGGTTGGCTTGTTTGCGGAATCAGCTTCTATCTGAGCCTGTAGTTCTGGAGACAGGATGTTGTTATTGCTGATTAGCTCGTCTATACTTGCCTGTTCTTCTTCGTCGGTAGTTGTTTTGAATTCTTCGAGGACATTTTCCAGGTCGGTCATGTTCTTGTAGCTTTCTGTACTGAGTTCACCAACGGATGCCATTCGTTTTACGATATCTTCAGTCCCCTTGGTGATTTCACGAATTCCATGGAGTGCATTTGAAAACAGGTTGCTGATAGAGTTGATTTCTGAAGAAATTGCCTCCTGCTGTGCAGAAAGGTTGGAACAGTATTCGTTGATTTTGTCTGCAGCGCTTGCAGTGATATCTGTTTTGTATGTAATTTCTTTTGTCTGGTTATCGATGTTTTCGATACCGGTTGTGATTTCTCTAAAGGAATCGATAACAGCAACGGAATGCTTTGCAATCTTGCTAAAGCTTTCACTGGCAGCGTGGCTGGATTTGTTGGCTTCAGTTACCTTTGTAATTACATTTGTAACGGCTTCGTTGATTTTCTGAGCGTTTGTAGCTGTATTTTCTGCAAGGGAACGGATTTCTTCTGCAACTACTGCAAAGCCTTTTCCTGCTTCGCCAGCGTGAGCTGATTCGATAGCGGCATTCATAGAAAGAAGGTTTGTCTGTTCTGTAACCTGGTCGATGATTGTGATAACTTCACCGATTTCATCCAGCATACCCATTACTTCTTCAAGAATTCCGTTGGTTGCATTTACTTTACTGTCACCGTCTGCGACTAAAGAACGCATTTCTTCTGCGTTGGCAGCCCGTTCTTCTGCATTCTTACGAATACTGATAAGGGTTTCTGCCATTGTAGAGATTGCAGTTGTACTTTCGTCGATGGCTTTTGTTTGGCTTGAGTTGTTATCTACGAGAGTCTTAACCTGACTATTGATTTCATCAATTGCGTAAACGGCTCTTTCTACCGACTCGTTGATCTGTTCAAATTCTTTTGAAATGCTTTCGATGTTGGCATTGATTTCATTTGTTGCAGATGCAGTGCTGATTGAAGAGTCGTTGATTGTGTATCCGGAAGAGATTGCCTTGGCAGCAGTCTTTTTTACAACGATAAAGAACTTGTTGATTTCGTCAACCATTCCGTTCATGTTGTTCATGAGGGCTTTCATTTCTGTTGAACCGCTAGGAGCAATAACTGTTGTAAAGTCTTTGCTTGCAAGCTCAGAAGACATAACTCCCAGGCGTTTGATGTTTTTGATTGTGATATTTGCACCACTGAGATTTGAAACAACAATCAAAATAAAGAAAACAACTGCAAGAATACTGATTGTGGTTAAGTATTTCTGATTATGAATTGCTACAAGTTCAGTGATGTGCTGTGTAAGTACATTCATCTGGTTGTTGAGCTTGGTGTTATCCTTCATGATTTCTTTCATCTGGATTTCCATGATGCGGATGTTTTCCAGCATCGACTGGATTTCTGATGATTCAGGAAAGTGGTTTGCACCGGCAATAATACCGTAGCGGTTTATATAGCTGACCTGTTCGTCTGTCAGTTTTTTATCCTGAAGGTCTTTGATTTGTGCATTGAACGGGTTGATTCGGGAAACCGTACCTGCCCAAATTCCCTGAACTTCGTCCATTTCATCCTGGAATTCTGCATCAAAGTATTTTGTAATCGGATTTGATTTCAATTCATGGAATTTTTTATTAGTGTAAATAACTTTTGCTTTCCACTGGTCGTTGATGGTTTTCTGGTCTACACCCCAGTAAAGAATCTGGTTGATGTAGTTGATGATTTCAGACTGACCAGACTGGCACTGTAACTGATTGAATTGATAGTTCTGCATATTGTGAATGCGGTTTGCACCCAAAAGAGTAATTATCGACAAAATAATCATTTCTATACCGCACAAAAAGGCGATTAATGTAAAACGTGTTCGTAATTTCATATGCACCTCACACCAGAAAGGCAACTCTCAATTCAACAATAATTATAACATGAAAACTCTCTTTTTCAAAAAACTCTTGTTTTATTTTTCGGTAAATAACTGTATATTATTGATATGTTAAATTTGTTTTTTAGAAAAAATTTTTATGACGGTTGGGACAATGTAATTTTTCTCTTTGTTCCTAATCTGATTCTTGATGCAATGATTGTGATTGCAGGTCTTTTGTGCCTTCCGGGATTTACGATTTTTAAGGAATCCAGTTGGTATCTTTATGTATGGATTTTTATTGCTATCGTACTTGTAATCGGTTTGAGTATTTTTACTCTTGCCTGGACAGAGACTTGTACAGAGCTTGTTGATTACGGTTCTCCTGATATAAAGAATTTTTTTGGTGCATTAAAAGGCTGTGTAAAAGACGGAATCCTTTACGGTCTCGTGTTTAGTATTTTTGGTGTGATTGCAGCTGTAGGAATTTTATATTTCTTTCATCCTGCAGAAGGGCAGAGCGTAACTTTTACAGGACTTGTTGCAGGGGCTGTGTGGACCTGGGTTTCTTTGACAATTTTGATGGGGCTTTTGTGGTATCCGGCAGTCAGAGCCAGCATGCATAATCCTTTTGGAAAGGCCCTTAAAAAATGCTTTATCCTTTTGTTTGATAATCTTGGCCGCTGTATTATTTTGTCGATTTATAATCTATTTTTGGTGTTGATTTCTGTAATCATGCTGGGACTTGTTCCTGGAATGGCAGGGTTAGAAATGTCTCGAACAAACTTTTTGAGACTTGTAATGAAAAAATACGATTATATAGAAGAATTAGATAAAAAAGGCGAGCCAGTTAACAGTGTGGCTCGCCGTAAAATTCCGTGGAAAGAAATCCTAAAGGAAGAAAATGAAATCAATCCTGTCAGAACTGCTAGAGAGTTCTTCTTTCCTTGGAAGCAGGATTCAAATAAATAATTATTTTGAAAGTCCTTCGCTCATAAGCATGGTTTTTGTGTTCAAAGTAATAGAACCTTTTGCAGCCTGATTGTCAGATTTAAGTAATGAAAGGCAAACAGCTTTCCCACTTGCGGCAATGTGTGCAACGGTTGCAAATAATGGTTCTATATCCGCTTTTAAGGTTGTAGAAAGTTCTGTGCTTTCGTTTGTATCACTGAACCATGCGATAATATTCTTGTCTTTTACAAAACTTGCAATCTTTTCAATGTCATCTTTAGAAAGTTTCTGCAAATCAATTCCATCAATGATAAGACAGTCTACAGAAATTCCGCCGGAAACAAGGGCAGAAAGGGTATTAACTATTTTTTCCATGGAAAAAGTTTCCTGGTTTGTGTTCAAAATAGTTCTGTCACGCATAATCACATTGCTGATTTCTGACATATCAGAAAGATTCTTTTTTTTGCCGATTTCAGAAAGAACACTGTCGTACCAGGTGATTACATTTGAAGAATGCTGGTCAAATGAGATATGTACTACGTGTTTATCCTGCAAAAGAGAATCAATTGCAAACTGAACTAAAACGGAAGTTTTTCCCAATCCTTTTTTTGAGGTAATAAGTCCCATCTGTCCGTTTTTTAATCCGCCATTTGAGATGCTGTCAAAAAATCTTACAGGGCTGTTGTCTATTAAATCTTGTTTAATCATAAGTCCTCCGATAAAAACAAAAAAAGTGGACTTACATATAATAAGTCCACTTTGAATAAAAGTCTACTGTATTAAGAATAATCAGAAGTCAGCACAGCTGACTTCGCTCATATTATTTAGCAGCAGCTTTCTTTTCTTCTTGGTGTTTCTTGATAAGTTCTTCTGCGATAGCGTTTGGAACTTTACCATATTTTAAGAATTCCATTGTGAATTCACCCTTACCCTGAGTAGAAGAACGGAGGATAGTAGAGAATCCGAACATTTCTGAAAGTGGAACTTCTGCGTTTACAACTGTCTGGTTGTTTTCATCAGTTGTTTCACCGATGATACCACGACGCTGGTTGATAAGACCGAAGATGTTTCCCTGGAATTCATTAGGAGCAGCAATCTGAACCTTCATGATTGGTTCGAGAATAGAAGGTTTTGCCTTCATGTATCCTTCGCGGAAAGCACCGATAGCAGCAATCTGGAATGCGTTATCGTTAGAGTCTACTGGGTGGTACTGACCATCATTGATTGTCATTCGAACACCTACGATAGGAGCTCCGATCAAAGAACCTTCCTTCATAGCTTTCTGGAAACCTTTATCACAAGATGGGATGTATTCGTTAGGAATAGCACCACCCTTGATTGAGTCTACAAATTCGTAGTCTTTGTCTTCGATTGGTTCCATGAAACCTGCTACACGACCGTACTGACCAGATCCACCAGTCTGCTTTTTGTGTGTGTAGTTGAAGTCTGCACGACAACCGATAGATTCACGGTAAGCTACCTGTGGAGCACCAGTTGTTACTTCACAGTTGTATTCACGGCGCATACGTTCAACGTATACTTCAAGGTGTAATTCACCCATACCTTTAATGATTGTTTCATTT
>JAFNQK010000219.1 GCA_017386165.1 Treponema sp. | reverse complement strand
AGCTTCTCCAACTGATAAGTCAAAATAAATAACATAATCATTATCTGAAATCCTATCATACCAGAAATTAATCCCCTTATACTCAGTACCAATTCCACCCCACATATCATTAGGAGCTAAGCCCAAATCAATAAAAGAATCTGGGTTTTTCCCGTTAATATTTTTATAATTATCTATTTTTTCTATAATCTGTTTCCCGATTTTTTTAGCATGATTTACATACCCATTTCCAATATTCCAATAAAGAAAAAATAATATAAGAAATGAAAAAAGTAAAATAAAGATAAATATGATAATTTTTTTTACCGTTTTAACTTGTATCATTTTTATTCCAAACAGCGCCCCAGTGCGGGCGTCCACATAACAATATTTTAAACCGCAGGCAGCTTGACTGCCTGTCGGCTTTGAAAATTATGTTATACGATATTTTTTACAGATTTTACAAATCTATAATTTCATATTTACTACATTTCAAAACTTCTTTCTATACTTGAAAGATGTTTTTATGTTTTTACAATCTTAAGCGGCGTAAAGCCGCGTCCTTCCGACCCCTTGCTTTGCCATAAAGCTGAATTTCATTTTTCAAAATATTCCAACTTCTACTTTTCGGAAGAAGAAGTTTCCACTGTAAAAAAATACAACCGCTTCTTCGTCCTTACCCTAAAGTTAGATTAATTTTTCCAGCAAGCTCGACTTGCTGAAAAAATATTCCGCGAAAAAGCTTTGTTCTATTGACATTACATCAAAAAATGCTTTATATTCTAAGTTGTAAGGTTAATAGAACAACACTTTACAGAAAAACACTAATTATGGGTAACAGATTTAGTCAAGGAGAAGTCACATGAAAGTAGCTGTAGTTTGCTCAAACGGTAAAGTAGGAAAATTGGTTGTTGCGGAAGCTCTTGCGGCAGGTTTTGAGGTTACAGGGTTTGCACGCGGTGAAAACAAAAGCGAGGCAAAGAATTTTGCACAGAAAGACATCTTCACTCTTACAAAGGAAGATTTGGCAGGTTTTGATGTAGTAGTTGATGCATTCGGCGCATGGGTAGAGAACGAATTGCCTAATCATGGAAAATCGCTTGCCCATCTGTGCGACCTTCTTTCTGGTACAAAAACTCGCCTTGTAATTGTAGGCGGAGCAGGTAGTCTTTATGTAAACAAGGAGCATACAGTCCGTGTCATGGACACTCCGGATTTTCCTGATATGTTCAAGCCTCTTGCAAATGCGATGGGTAAAGCCTTGGATGACTTACGAAAAAGAACCGATGTTCAATGGACATATATCAGCCCTGCAGGAGACTTTCAATCAGACGCTCCAAAAACTGGCAGCTGGATTTGGGGCGGTGAAGAACTTACCCTTAATTCAAAAGGGGAAAGTATCATAAGTTATGCAGACTATGCGGCGGCTTTAGTTGAGGAAATCAGAAACGGAAAGAACATTCAGAAAAGAATTTCTCTAGTCCGTAAATAAAGATTGGGGGATGACTAATAAGTATTGTCATGCTGAACTTGATTCAGCATCTACACCATATATAGTGAAGAGATTCCGAAACAAATTCGGAATGACACCGTGTAACAAACTTATTAGCCAGCCCTAATTTATCGGATTGCGCTATAATGGAGTTTCGTATGGAAAATAAACTGACAATAAATGACATAGCTTCATATTTGGACAAAGTGGGTCTTCAATACCTTGCGACAATCGGACTAGACGGAAAGCCAAAGGTTAGACCTGTTCAGTATATGGTTACATCTGATAATAAACTCTGGTTTTGCACAAACTGCGAAAAAGCAATGTTTGCAGAACTGAAAAAAAATCCTTATGTAGATTTGTGCGCAAGCAAGTTGCAAGAAGATGAAATCACTACCGCATGGATTCGTTTTAGCGCCGAGGTTGTTTTTCCCGATGAAAACGAGGAAATCCTAAAAATAAAAGAAGCAATTATGAAAAAAAGCGCAATTGTTAAAGAACTTTATAATGACGATCCTAAAAATCCTATTTTTAAGGTCTTTTATCTTAAGAATATACAAGGTTCGCTTTCAAATCTGGGACATGTAAAAGGTCTTGAAGAAAGAGAAAATTTTTTACCAATTGTTGAGTTTAAATTTTAATACGAGGTAAAATCATGACACAAAAAGAGCGAAGGGAATTTTTAATTCAATATCTTCTTGAAGAAAATCCTAAGTATGAAAACATTGAAATTCCTCAAAGCGATGATGAACAAAAATATCTTTTCCGCTCCCTTGTAAATGTCCGTCCGCCACTTCCCGCAAGCGAAGATTTTTTGACTGTGCAGAATGAATATTTAATGGAAGAAAACAAATCTCACGGAATCACGGACATTAAAGATTTAGAGAGTGTATCTTCAGGAAGCGATTTGTATCTTTGGCGAGGCGACATAACCACTCTAAAAGTTGACGCTATCGTAAATGCGGCAAACAGCGGAATGACCGGTTGCTGGCTTCCCAATCATATTTGCATCGACAACTGCATTCATACATTCGCAGGAATTCAACTGAGAAAAGTATGCGCAGAAATTATGGAAAAACAAGGGCATGAAGAGCCAACGGGAAAAGCAAAAATCACTCCGGCCTTTAATCTTCCCTGCAAGTTTGTTCTCCATACTGTAGGGCCCATTGTAAAAGGAAAACTCACCGAGTTTGATTGCGAGATGCTTGCTTCTTGCTACAAAAGCTGTCTGAACCTTGCGAAAAAAAATGGATGCACTTCAATCGCATTCTGTTGCATCTCCACCGGCGTATTCCGCTTTCCTCAAGAAAAGGCGGCAGAAATAGCGGTTAAAATTGTGCGCGAATGGAAAGAAAATACCGGCGATAAAATGAAAGTTATCTTCAATGTTTTTGGAGAAAAAGACGAAGCGATTTACAGGGGGCTTTTATATGACAGAAAAAATTAGCGAATTAAAAAAAGCGCTTTTCTCTGCGGACACTGTAATCATTGGAGCAGGAAGCGGACTTTCTACCAGTGCAGGATTCACCTACTCAGGAGCGCGCTTTGAAAAATATTTTTCTGACTTTGCAAAAAAATACGGATTTTCCGACATGTACTCAGGGGGCTTTTATCCTTACACAAATCTTGAAGAACACTGGGCATACTGGTCACGCTACATTATGATAAACCGCTACATGAATCCGTCAAAAAAAGTCTATGACGATTTACTCAATCTGGTTAGCGACAAGGATTATTTTGTCATCACGACAAATGTAGACCACTGCTTTCAGAAAGCAGGCTTTGATAAAAAGCGGCTCTATTACACCCAAGGCGATTACGGACTTTTTCAGTGTTCAAAGCCTTGCCATCAAAAAAACTACGACAATGAAAAGCAGATTCGTTCAATGTGGGAAAGTCAAAAAGATGAAAACGACAATCTTATAAAAATGCAGATTCCTACAGAACTTATTCCCCACTGTCCTGTATGCGGTAAACCTATGAGCATGAATCTTCGCGCTGACGATTCTTTTGTTCAGGACGAAGGCTGGTATGAAGCCGCAGAACGCTACGAAAATTTTCTGAGGACACGACATGCGGAAAATGACGGAAAGGTTCTTTTCTTGGAACTTGGTGTCGGTGGAAACACTCCGGGAATTATAAAATATCCCTTCTGGCAAATGACATTAAAAAATTCTAACGCAACCTATGCCTGCGTAAATTATGGAGAAGCAATCGCGCCCCGTGAAATCGCAGACAGGGCAATATGCATAAACGGCGACATTGGCGAAATTTTGGAAAAAATGGTATAATAAGTTTATGAAAATCAGCGTTCGTTTTACAGCGGCAGTGCATACGCTTTTGTGCATCGAATATTTTGAAAAAGACACGCGCGTTACTTCGGAATTTATTTCTGCAAGTACAGGCGTGAATGCCGTTATCATAAGAAAGATTCTCTTGCAGTTGCAAAAGGCTGGCCTTGTGGAAACAGCAGCCGGGGTCGGAGGCTCTCACCTTTCTCGGAGCGCAGACAAAATCACCCTGCTTGACATATACAAAGCAATCAATGAGGGTGAAGAAGAACGGGAAGTTTTTAATTTTCATCCCAATCCAAACAACAAGTGTCCTGTAGGAAAAAACATTCATAAAGTCCTTGATCCTGTTTTAGCCGACGCTCAAAAGGCAATGGAAAAAGAGATGAAAAAAACATGTCTTGCAGATCTAATTAAGGGGATTGAAGGCTAATAATTTTT
>JAFNQK010000218.1 GCA_017386165.1 Treponema sp. | reverse complement strand
GAAATCAATGATTTATCAGAAACAGAAACAAAGGCATTTTTAGACTCGATACAGGACTTTTTACAAATAATTGGCACAAAAGAAAATCTTGAATGGGAAAGTCACGGTTTATTTTTCCAGATTGGTAACAAGCTTTATATTTTGAGTGAAAAATTTACTCTTGTATCCTTAATTTTCCTATCTTTTGCAGCACTTTTGATTCTATGTGAATTTTCGTTTTTATCGAATAAAAAAAATATTATTAAAATGCAAAAACAGGTAATTAAAACCTGGTATTTTATACCTGCAGCAGTTTTAATAACAACTTTAGGACTGCTATTTGGACAGGGAATAACTTATCTTCTTCTTAAACTTTTTAAAGCGGGAACAATTCTTCGTCTCTCCATAAAAATCATATTGGGATTTGCTTTTGTTGTTGTTTCATATATTCTGACTATGAATCATCATAATTTTAATAATCCAAATGCTTATTCCTACCTTTTGACAGTAACTTCGCTTTTTAATATTTTCGTTTTCTGTGCAGTTGATATTTCACTTGTTTATGTATTTGCCTTTGAATATCTGACTGTTTATTTTTCACGGCCATTTAAAACCAGCTGGACTCTCACCACTTTTTTATTTCTGATGATTCTCCCGTTTTTTCCGTACCTTATGCAAATGGCTGCATACGCTGACATTAAACAAGTGGATAAACTGTTTTCAGGCTCAGTTGCACCAAACTTTTTTCTTGCTTTGATTCTTGTTCCATTTGAACTTCAGATTTTGCGAATATTCCTTGAAATAAAGAGAACAATTAAAAGAGCTGATACTAAAACCATTTTGTTTTACAAACAAAACATGTTCTTTTTTGCAATTGCTGTATCAATCGTTTTAATTATTCTTTTATTTGTCGCAATCTTTATGGTAAAGCCAAAAAGACAGATAAGAAATTTTTACGATTATCAGATGATGCCGGAGCAGTCTCAAAACTTAATTACCTGGCGGGATGAATATCTGTTCGGCGAAACAGAACGAATTATCACCATTAATTTACCGGAAAAAGCTGAAAATGTGCGGGTTTGGGTTACAGGCAAATCCAGAAACAATATTCTCTACTCTGATGCCCCATATATTTCAGATAAAATGAAAAAGACTGATCAGTTCTATGTTCCGGCCTGGAGTGAAAGTTCAAATTCTTTCCATTACATTGCTAATACAGAAGAAACTTCTACTGTCAGCGTAAAAGCCTATTTCCCGCTGGACAATTCTATTGACTACAGAATTATACAGGCTTCCATTGCAATTCCAGAAACTGAAAAGAAGGCAGAAAAGTAATTATGCAAAAATGTTTTTTACACGTTGACCTGGATGCCTTTTTTGCCTCTGTAGAACAGCTGGACCATCCTGAATGGAAGGGAAAACCGGTTATAGTCGGGGGGCTTCCGGGAGAAAGACGAAGTGTTGTTTCAACAGCCAGTTATGAAGCCCGAAAATTTGGGGTTCATTCTGCAATGCCTACTTTTCAGGCATATAAGCTTTGTCCTCAGGGTATTTTTACCCACGGTAATTACAGGCGCTATTCAGAACTCAGCCAGAAAGTCATGAATATCTTAAAAGATTATTCTCCAGATGTGATGCAGATTAGTATCGATGAAGCCTCAATGGAAATTACCGGCACCGAGCAGCTCTTTGGACCTCCTTTACAGGTTGCAGAGACTATTCAAAATCGAATATTTTCTGAAACCGGCTTAACGGCAAGCATAGGAATTGCTTCTACAAAATACCTTTCAAAGCTCGGTTCCGAAGTAAATAAACCAAAGGGCCTTTTTCAAATTCCTTTTGGAAAAGAAGAAGAGTTTATGCTTAATCTCCCCCTCAAAGAGGTCTGGGGAATAGGCTCCAAAACCCTTGAAAGACTGAATAATGCAGGCTTTAAAACCACAAGAGATATTCACAGCCGCTCTTTGCCTTTATTAAAAACTATTTTTGGCGAAAACCTTGCTTTATTTTTATACAATACCGTTAGAGGAATCGAAACAGAAACTGCCCCAAAAGAACATAATCATTCAATCAGCGCAGAAACCACATTCGAATATGATTTAACCGATATTTACGCAGCAGAAACTTCACTTCTTGCTTTATGTCACTCAGTAATGTTCAGAATGCTTAACGAAAAAAGTGTGGGAAAAACCATTATGCTCAAGATTCGATACGAGGATTTTTCAACCTTTACCTGCCAGTCAACCCAGTCTGAATACATTACAAGCATCGATGACTTTTATAACCGCATCTGCACCCTCTTTGAATCAAAATATCATAATGACAAAGGAATCAGGCTTTTAGGCGTTGGCATAGAAAAAATAGAATCAGAACAAAAGGCTGCAATACAGGAAACCCTGTTTGATTTTGGTGAAAAGAAAAAACAAACAGTAGAAAAATCAATTCTGGAACTTACAAAAAAACATCCGGAAATAAAACTCCAAAAAGCAAGATTACTCAAAGCGGTTTCAACAGTTTTTCTTACAGTCTTTCTTCTAGCAAATAATACAATTAACGCTCAGGAAACTGTTCACAAGACAGAAACAGAAACTTCAACAGGTATTACTTTACCTCAGGAAATACTTCTTCTCCCTGTCCCCGAAGAAGCTCCTTCTACCCTTTTTTCATACGATATAAAAAACTCAAATATTGAGTTTCTGACCCAGGGATGGTGGCAGGGGGCATTTAGCGCAGGTGGAGAAGCATCTTTCAACAAAGACGGAAGCACAAGCTTTTCCTTTGCAACTCCGATTTTTAAGCAGGAAGTAGATCTTTCGCTCTGGTTTATGATTAATAAACAGTGGTATTTTGAAACAAACTTTCAGGATCAGTTTAACAAAAATACCATAAGTCTCGGATTTAATGGAAAAGAATCCAATCCCTTAAAATCAGTAAAAATTTCAAATCGCGGAATTATTTTTCCTGACACCTACTCTGCTTCTGACTTTTCTAGAAGTATAGGCGGTGGTCAGAACCAGGCACCTGGTATTCTCGTAAACTTTAGAGACCCGGTAAATGATAGATGGACCTTTGATACAGCAATCCGCTACGACATGACAGAACAAAAATCAGCCACATTCTATGGATTCAATAATGTTACTACCACAGAAATTGAATTGAAAGACTGGATTACAGGACAGTTTTACCGGCTTCCAAAAGAGGCTTTATTAAATATAAAAGATGTAATCTTAAAGCAGTCAGATAATAATTTCATTACGATTTCTAAGGACAACTTTCTCATCGATGCAAAGCAGGAACTTTTAATTCTATCAAAAGACTGTGGAGCGCAAAAAAAGAACGGAATTATCCCGGAACTTATTTTAACTTTTGAAAATTCTGTAAATCTTGACGACATACTTGGAAACTGGACGGAAAGTTCAAGCTTTTTAGGAGAGATCCAGCAGATTTTTTCAAATTATAATCTTGAAAAATTTTCATATAGTTTTAAAACGGTTTACAACGGAAGCAAAGCCCTTATCATTCAAAGTTCCAGGGGATTTTCACCCTTTGTAATTCCAGCTTATTACGATCTGGGGCTTTCAAAAGTTGAATCCGTTTATGCAGGTAATTCAGAAACAAAGCAAAAATCTTCATCGGTTCAGGTAGAAATTGCAAACGACCAGTTAATTTTATCGGGCCTTGATTATTTTAATGAAAAACACACCTTTGCAAAGGTCAACAATTCCGATAGTGAAAACCTTGCCGCCCAGAACCAGTTTCCTTTTTATAAAGAATGTCCACTCTTATATTTAAGCTCAACCGCTACAACCGATACAAAAATTTTAGCCGAAACTTACACAAAGCAAAGTTCTTTATCCATTGGAACAGGGGCTTCTCAGGGATCTGTAAGAGTTTACAAAAATGGGATCCTGGATTCTGGGGCAAAATATGATACAGAATCCGGCGAGATTACCCTTTCTTCCTCTGTTTCTGACACAGATAAAATTTACATCACCTGGCAGGAAGACAATTCTTCTTTTTCAAACGGAAAAATAGCATTTCAGAGCGCCCTTAAATACAACTTTACAAAAAGCCTCTCCGGAGATGTATCACTTCAGGGCCAATGGCCCCTTTCAATTAATCAAAAATACGCAGAATATGAAAAAGATTCTTTGGGACATGTAAGTCTTTCATCCAAAATAGAATATAAAAATAACTTTTTAGAGGCATACAATTCTGTATTGGCAGGCTATGAAAATAAAAACACAAAAGGAATATACAGAGTAGAAGGCTTT
>JAFNQK010000017.1 GCA_017386165.1 Treponema sp. | reverse complement strand
CATCTGGCATAATGCGGCCGCCAAAGACTACTTTTGTGTTGTAAAAATTATCTTCATTCTTTTCTTCAAGTTTATCTTGATTTGTTACAATGCGAACGCCACTGTTTTCATCAATTGCTACTACTTCCCCATCTCCGACGTAATTACCATCTTTATAAATATGCAGTGCGGTACCGGCAAGATGGTTCAATTCATAAACATATTTTTCTTTCAGAGTTTCTCCATCTTCCAGGCGGAATCTTCCGGCTTCTACAATTGTATTTGGTTCAGGATTTGGAAGTGGGACAAAATTTGGGACACCTTCTGTTTTAAACAATCTTGTTTTTCTAAGTGATTCTACAAAATCTGCATTCAAAAACAGATTCATTAAATCTTCTGTTTTTCCAATTTTTACTTCAAATGTAATCAAAACTCCCATGCCGGAAGGCTGGCTTACATTGTAGGCAAACTGAGGATTACAATCATATTTTTCATCTGTAATTTCTGGGAGAGTGACACCCGCTTCTGCAGAAAATGTAGTATGAAGGATTTTTGCAAAGGGTTTGTAAATGTATTCGGTAAAGATCTTCTGTTCAAGTCCGTTTAAGTCACGGCTATTCGGATATGAATTATTCTTAATCGAGCCGCCTAAAAAGCCGTTAAAAAAGAGACAGGGATTTACACACAGCATTCCAGTTCCTTCATTCCATTTAAAAGTGCAGAATGGTTGTGGAGTATTAAGGGCCCGAAGATGTTCTTCAAATGTAACCTGGTCAACTGAAACTACATGAATCTTTGCATTTATATCATATTCGCTGGTCAGAAATTTTCTTACTTCCCTTGCAAAAATTTCTGCTGCGCAGGAGATGGTCCTGAGTTCGTATTTTGAAAATTTATCAGGACGTTTGAAATCGAAGATTTTGATTTTACGATAGTCGTTCACTGGCCTGAAATCATCTTCACCAGCTTCGATTGCTTTCAGAAGTTCGTTAATCTGGTCCTGAGAGAGTACTTCTGAATGTTTTTTTGCTTCTTCAATTTTCTTATTTAATTCTTCCTTTGTCATAATCAGCCTCCTGTTTACGGCTAAATTATAGAACACCTGATTCTCATTTTTCGAGAATACCAACGAGTTCTTTTTTCGTATTCCAGATAAAATTACCTTCTTTAATTAAGAACTCATTCAATTCTTGCCATACTTTGATTTCTTTTCGCATAAAAATATGAAATATCGGTAAATGATTTGCATAAAGTTTTTTTACGCCATCAACATTCTTATCTATTCTTTTTTGAAGTTCCCATACTCTAGGAATCAAAGTGTCATTTACATATTTATCAAATGATTTTATTGCGTTTATAACATCAGCTGAATTTACTGTCTCACCACAAAAAGAGATTTTCGCATCTTCTTTTTGCGCCAACTTTTCCTGTTCTTTTTGTAATTCTGTTATAAAACATGAGATTGATTCTAATTGTCTTTTATTCTGTTGTTCATTTTTTTTAATAGATATGTAAGCTTCTTTTCCCCATTCGTATCTGGAAATTAAATATCTTATAAAGTATTCCTTTTTTTTACTTAAAGCATGTAAGTCTATATACAAGCCACCTCTTGAGATTATTTCTCCAAAAATGCAAAGTACAAGTCCAGCGTCAAATTTAATTAATTTGAACTTTTCATTAACAAATTTTTTTAAGGTTTTATTATCTGTGTCTGTAATCTCAAAAATAGAAGGTATTGGAGTTTCAATATCGTTATCAAAATCTCTTTCAGTTATTTCTAGCCCAACAATCTCTTTTACAAGTTCATCTATTTCTGACTGTCCGAGAACATTTGATTGTTCATTTTGAGAACTTTCTTTTAAAAGTTCATCAATTTCCTTGTCTGATTCTTCATTTGTCATAACCTGCCACCTCCTTATATTTTATAAAATCCCTATAAGTCCCTGTTTTCTTCGCACTGATTTCTATCCAGGGTACCTTGTGCTCAGTTTTTGGAGACGGATCCTCATACTTAAATCCAATCTCGCCAAAATCTTCAAAAAACTTTTTTACTATGAGCAGCGCTTCTTCTTTACAATAAGTACAAACAATTGCATTAAATTGCCACTTTGGGTATTTATCGCGCGAAACAACAAATTTCCAATGATGTTTTTTCGGAACTGAATAATTTATCCAGCCTGCAGATCGGTCAATCAATTCACGCCCAAATCCTATGTCGATAAAGCTTGGAATACAGTTGTTATGATTTTCAAAAAGATTTACCGCAAGCTGTTCATACCAGAGTTCTCCTTCTTCGGAATTAAGATTTTCATATCCAACAGTAGCACTTACATTCAGTTCTTGTGCTGCAGTCTTAACCTGCTCTTTACTAGTAAATCTTCCTTCCTTAATTCCTTTTTGCAAAGCATTTATTTTGATACCCAAAGACATAAGACTCATAGCAGCCCCCTTCATTTAATTCTCACCAAAACTATATCATCCGTCATTCTCATAAAATGAGAATTTAGAAAGGTATAATCATTTATGTGAGGTAAAACATGAAGAAAACACATAAGATTCAACATTTAAGTGCTTGTACATATTATTTTCCAGGTCTGAAATATTCCGAAAAACTTTTGAAAAAAGAAGATGATTTTCTGGAAAAATTGTATTGGAAACGCAGCGATCAGATATCTCATAAAAACAGCAAGTTTAAATGGACTGAAGAAAATCGAGCAAAAATTCTTACGGTAAGTGATATTTCGCATGCTAAATATCTGGAGATGATTCAGAAAGTCCAGGACTTAGACAAGAAAATTACTCCAATTGCTGATGATTATCCAGATTATTGTATTGTTGCTACGCTTTATTGTGGTATGGAATTATCAAATGGTGATGATTTTTTCTCTGAAGTATGTACAGAATATTGCTATAAAGACCATAAACTAGACATCGATGAATGGAAGCTGAATAAAGATGTTCACTTACCATGGAGAGCTTTGTGTGAAGAAAAACTTTCATATCCAATGTGGTGCCTGCTTGAAGAAAGTAGAATGTCATTGGATGAAGTTATACAACTTACAAAAGACAGCTTTTATATTGAAATTAATATTGAGATTGAATAAGTCCCATTTTTTTACATATCGCTTTAAACTTTAAATATGCCTCATATACTTTCTGAGCATATTCGTTTGAAGCAGCTTTTTCTTCAAAACCCTCATAGTCCAATGCAATGAAGTCTTTTTTTCTTTTAAAATTTTTTACAATATCTTCATTTGATAATATTTCATTTTTGGGAAAATCACGAGGTAACTGCAAAAGTTTATATATGTTTTGATATGTTAGATAAAATTCCTT
>JAFNQK010000217.1 GCA_017386165.1 Treponema sp. | reverse complement strand
TATTGCAATAAAGAATTCTGAGGTTTCTTTATCAAAGCCGCTGGTAATAGTATTTACAACCTTAGCACGAGTTAGTTTTTCTGAACTTATCTCACGAGGTTTAGTAATTCCTGTTGCATTTGTAGGAACTACTCCAATTACATATCCGCCATAAGTATTTTCCGCTCTCTTATCTTTATAACTATCCCAGGTAATAATGGCTTTTCCTTGAGCACCTTTTGAAACAGAGTAATTATTTAAATTATTAAAATCTGAATTAATAACAACCTTATACTCTTTTGAAGTTTTTTCATCAGGAGCGGTTACCTTAATCCATACATAATTATATCCAACCTGAATATCAAGCGGTTCATTGATATTATGCTCTGCATATTCGTGAGCCTTAGGTTTATTAGAATTTTGTTTTACACAAATTTGATAAGTTGACATAACAAGCTTTGGTAAAACTTTAAGATAGAAAGTTTCCTTAAAAGGCTCTGTAAGAACTATTGAATTCTGATCTGCAGCAAATTTTTTTTCTGTTTCTTCACCATGTTCGCTGGTTTTATAATAAATTGAACGCAAAGTTGCATCATTTTTTCTTCTTGGTACCAATGGATTATCATCCACCTTGTCATCAAGATCATCACCATCAGTATCTTTTAAAATCGGATTAGTATAAATAATTTGTTCTACTCCATTAATTACTTTTTTCCAGCCATATATTTCCTGATAATCGGACAAACCGTCACCATCAGTATCCGTATTTTTATCATCAGAACCATAAAGAAGCTCTTCGTTATAAGGAACACCGTCTTCATCTCGGTCAATATCATAGAAAATTTCTATTTCATCACGAGCATTTACAGGAATTGATGAGATATTATAATTTACAACTTCATTTTGATACTCTTCAGGTATATTTCCAGTCCAGTCATTATACATAATCAAATAACGAGATGTTGGTGTATAGTAATAAAGTTTAGATATATACCAGTCACCTTCTTTGTGACTTGAATTAGAAGCTACGGTGCGCATTCTTTTGATTTTACCATCTTGTATTACAAGATTTGGATTATCCCCTGATGTTGTAAAACCAATAGTTTTTAAAACATCAGACAGATAAAGCTGTTCATACTGGTCTTCTAATGTTGTTGCTGCAGTATTATATTTTGACTTAGTTGCAACATAATAAGTTTCTGTTTGTACCCCGTTACCAGGTCCATAATTGATCTTAATGCGTGCAGTTTGAGCTGCAGTTGTTGTATAAATACGGCTAAAATCATTATTCAAAGGATTAGTCTGATCAGATATGGAAATATCATAATTAGAAACAGTAATGGTTACACCATTTGAATATTTCATTAAATCTTCGATTGCAGCTGCACTTACATCTGCTGATAAATTAAAGGTATTAGAAGATTGACCTGGGGCAATAACTCCTGCAACCTGATCTTTAGCAACAATTGATGTTATTGGTGTAATTTTACCACTGGAAATTTTATTAACAGCAAAGGTTATTGAATTAATATGGTAACCAATTGCACTTGGATTTACAATTTTTACAGGAAGAATAATTTTACCACCAGTAATAGTACGACTTTCCGATTCTGTTAAAACTTTTCCTTCTGTAATAGATTGAGAATTACTTTGACTATCTGTACGACCATAGGTAAATGATTCACCAGAAGTTATCGAACCATGATAATTTTCACTTGCACTAAATTCCCATTTTGCTCCAGTGAATTTATCTCCAACTCCAATATTGTATTTTTCCGTAAATGTTAAGCCCCATCCGTGAGTCAAACTACTGGTATCTGTATTAGACTGATTTTCTGATTTACTGTGAACAGTTCCGTTTGTTGTAGAAAAGTTCTCACTCTTACCTTTTACAACTGTTGTATTATATACATATTTGAACTGAGGTTTATCAGTAAGTTCTACTTTCATAGCAGGTAAATCTGCAATCAGAGGATGAAAGGTTTTGGATTCTGATTGATACATACCAACTTCATCTTTATCAGACCATCCATCTCCGTCAGTATCCTTTTTAAAAGGATCTGTATGATATTGATTAATTTCCTGATAATCTGTTAATCCATCACCATCAGTATCAACAACAGAATCAGAAGCTGGATTAAGGGCGATAGAATAAATGGCATATAATGTAAGATCCGAGGTAAAACTATCTGTAACACTGTCAGCATATTCAGCAGAATTTGCATCTGTTGTTTTAGCCCATCCTAAAAAGTTAGTTTTATTTTGAGGAATTTTTAATCCCATAGATTCTGCAGAGTTCAATGCTGTAAGTACACCTTTATCAACCACCTGAGAATAACTCTGAAGTCCAGTTTGCTCATCTACATTAAAGGAACCGCCATTAGCACTAAAGGTAATTGTTACCTGCTCAATCCATTTAGCATAGAAAACCTTATTTCCTTCAGAACCAGAAGGAATTGTTGTTACAGGATCGCCAGAAAAATCTTCGCTGGTATACCATCCTGCAAATCTTCTGGTTCCATAAGACATTTCTTTTTCAGTCGGGAGGAAAATTGTATCAGAAAAACGGGTAAAAGAAGCAGGAGCTGTTAATCCGCAATTTAATGAGCCGCCCTTATAGTTCAAAGTAATAGAATAAATATCCCCTAAAGACTGAATAATATTTTCAGATGAACTTTTTAAGCCATTGGCAATATTTACATATTCCATATAGGAACCAATAAACAAAGTTCGTTCTGTATCGCCGTAAAAACTGAAAACTGCAATATAATTGCCGGAAGCAACATTTTCTTTTGAATAAACTATGGAACCGCCGGCATTTATATCAAGACTCTCTGCAGAATATCCAATGATTCTTTCCATATTCATGTTGCAAAGAGAAGCTGTTACACATTTTACATAATCATTATCATTAGGAAAACTTAATTTAAGATTAAAGGAACCAGAGCCTTCACTGTACCAGGTTTCAGAATATCTCAGGGTAAAAGAAAGGTTATTTTCGCCGTCAACAATCTGAGAATTAGTAACCCCTTCGTAAAAAAGAGAATCACAAATGGCGTAAAGTCTAAAATAATATGTTCCAACATCTACATTAAAAGATGCATTTTTGAGCGACTCGTAACTATCCCATTCCCCAACCTTTTTTCTGTCCTGGGCATCAAGGTCATCGGTTTTAGAATAGAACAATTTGAAATTTGTAAAATCCTTGGCTTCTACATCAGGTCTTGCAGCTCGACTTGAGTTCTGGTTTACGGTAACGCGAACTGTCGGTCCTGTTGAACAAGGTTCAGAAGAACAAGAAGCTAACAAAACAGAAAAAACAAGAGATATAAAAAATGTAATCATTGATAAATTCTTTTTCATAGACCACCACCTGCCAGATTACTGGATTTTTTTAAGCTCAAGAGTAGCTTCATAATATGTATAATTATTCTGATATTTCGCAGTAACGATGAGTGAAACACGACGAGTATCAGATCCCCATAAACTAGTATCAATTTGAATAGAATTCTCTGTTGATTCTTGAATTACTCCATCAACAAACCATTTATAAGTAATCGAATAGTCTTCAGGATTTACATTTGAGAAAATCGGATCAAGTTCTGAAATATCAGCTGTTAATGTATAAACAGAATCTTCTGTCTGAGATTGAATTGAAACATTTACATCAACAATATTAACGATATCTCCGCCAGAAGAGGTTTTCTTACCGATGTTTGATTCATCTGGAATAATTTGACGAGCTTCACTTTCTTTTAAGTAACCTTCCTGACCATCAACGCCCTGTGCTTTTTGGCGAACATAAACTGATGAAGAAGCATCAATTTCAAAATTAGAATCAACATCTTTCCAGGTAACATTATCCAAAGAATATTCTACATTTGAATAGTATCCATCAAATTTTATCTTACCAACAGTAATATTTGAAACATCTGTTGAAAGTCCTGGCATTTCGTCATCAGATAAAACTGCTTTAACGGTTACAAAAGACCTTGAAACATAAGGCATAAAATAAATATCGTTATCAATATCAAAAATAACACAGGCAGTTTTTATATATTTTGATAAAGTCATATTCTGCATCTGTGGATCCGGGTAATTATAAGTTGTAGCAATTTGACTAAAAGTAGACAAATCAATTGCGGCATTTAAGAATTTTGCATGTGCTTCAGTTACTTGGAATCCACATTCATATGTATCGGAAATTTCAATTCCATTCTGACCTTCTAATACATAATCATAACGATAATCAATTAATGCACTATCAATGATGTCATAAAGTTTATCTGGATATACAGGAGTAATTGTTTCATCCAGCTTCTGACTGTAATAGTATGCATAAACAGGATTCTGTACCTGACCTGCAAAAGTCTGAACAATCTTGACTCTTAAATATTTATTTAAATCATTATCTTTATCAATTTTGTGTAATTCTGATTCTTCACCTTCAATATCTGCCCACAAAGCGTCATCTTCACTAAATGAAGTAGAAGTATCTTCTAATCGCTGCCATTGCATTGTTAAATCGCCGCCGGCAGGTTTAGCATCATCATCAGGATTTTTAAAATCCGGTTGTTTATCATACATTTTTACAATCAAATCATAATTTGAATCAAAAAAGATTCTTGCATATCTCACTAATACTTCTTTTTTACAGGTATACTCAATTGTAAAATCCTTCTGAGAGAGTGTTGTATCATAAGACGAATCATCAACCTTGGCTCTCAAAGAGATTTTCTGATATGCATTCTTGCTGTCATTTTCTTCTGAATTAGAAAGAAACTCCTGCAAATCACTGAATGAGTTTAATTTTACTTCTGTATCATCATTTTTAGTGTAGAAAGTATCAGTTCTTTCAATCTGGTCAGCAGAATAATTATATAATATAACTTCTGGATTTTTGATATTGCGTGCATTTTCGGTAAATACTGTAATTTTATCAGCAGCAGTAGTTTCAAATTCAACTCGTGGAATATAATAAACCACAAATTCCTTTGAAACATATCCAACACAGGAAAGAACTACCTTATGCTTTGAACACATATCAGCATCAGTAAAATATTCATGGATATTTACAGAAAGTCTTTCTTGTTTTACATCAACATTTACCGAATTTTGTTTATCATCAATCTTTAAATTCAATACAGAGCCTACAGGGAGATCAGATTGAATATAAGCTAAACATGAATTGGAATCAAAAGAAAATTCACTAACATGAAAAACATGAGAATCAGCTTCTTTCAAATCCTGCAAAAAGGGACTACAAGAAGCAAAAATAAAAAGTCCTAAAAATAATATTAAATGGGAAAATTTCGTCTTATTCATAATTATCCACCTTAATACGAATATTTTATTCAAAAAAGTGGAAAATTACAAATATAAAATAACTTTATTTTATACCAAGCTTAGATAAATCTGATCTGCCAGACCAAATCCTGCATTCTTTGTCATGCTGGTAGCGTATTCATCAAAAAGCATATCTTCGTACATCTGACCAGCAAAATCTGAGCCTCCTAATGCAGATTTGTTTACAGTTTTTCGCATTTCACTGAGCATCTGCTTTACAAAATAACTTTCAAGTTCCATTGATTTTTCGTAAAGCTTTGAGGTTTTATCGATTGTTTTTGATTTTACATGGTCGTTTGCCTGATTTGCAGCAGCACCCTGTACGGATGCCTGCTTGTTATTGTTGCCCTTATAAGTTCCAGAAAAGCCGGATTTATAATCCCCGTTCAAGCGACCTTCTTCTGATACCTGACTAGAAGAAAGAGTTTCCAAAAGTTCAGAAAATTTTGCTTTTTCTCCAGACATTTTAGAAGCAGTCAAAGCACCATTTCCATTTGTTATTGAACTAAATCCGTTTACAAGACCAATATTCATATAAACCTCTTATTCTATTTATCGGAATTTAATTTTTGGACATAACAAAAAAAGCACCGCCTCAAAGGGGAAAGACGGTGCAAATAACAAATATGGAGAAAAAACTATTGAGTACTAATTTTATCGCTTAAGGTTTACAGCTGTACTGAGCATATTATCGCTTGTCTGAATTGCCTTACTGTTAAACTCATAGGCTCTCTGAGCAACAATCATCTGAACCATTTCATTTACTACAGAAACATTTGACATTTCAAGGAATTTATGACGTGTCTGTCCCATTCCTTCAAATCCAGGGCGACCGGCAATTGCTTCACCGCTGGCATTTGTCTGAATAAAAAGGTTATCACCGTCTGCCTGAAGACCTACTGCATTAGGAAAACGGTATAATTCAATCTGACCAACATCTACAGGATCATTTCCACCGTTTACTTTTACACTAACACGACCATCTGGACTAATTGCCATTGTAGAAACATCATATCCTTCTGGAAGAATAATTTCCGGTTGCATTCTTAAACCGTTTGAATTAACAATCTGACCGTTACAGTCAACCTTAAAGCTACCGTCGCGAGTATAGGCATAAGAACCGTCGTATTTTTGAACACGGAAGAAACCTTCTCCAACGATAGCGATATCTGTATCAACGCCAGTATTCTGCAAAGACCCCTGCTTCATGATTCTCTGAGTTGCGGCAATCTTAACACCGCTCCCCTGCTGAATTCCAACTGGAGTTACAGTATCTTCTGTTGCAGGAGTTCCTGCGAGTTTGATATCCTGATAGATCAAATCTTCAAATTCAACGCGCTGCTGCTTATAACCGGTTGTATTTACATTTGAAAGGTTGTTTGAAATTGCATCGATATTTGACTGCTGACCATTCATGCCTGTGGCACTAGTCCATAAACTTCTTACCATATTCTATTCCCCTATCGTCCGTTATAAACAGCTACTTTTGACCACAATGTTCCCATCATAGTATCTTCACTGGTAATTGTTTTCTGATTTGCTTCGTAAGCGCGGTTTACTTCAATCATCTGAACCATTTCGTTTACGACATTTACATTTGAGGTTTCAAGAAAGCCCTGAATAAACTTTGGACGTTCTTTTCCTTCTGCAATATGAGCAGGACCTGCAATATCGTTAGTACTGTAAAGGTTTCCGCCCATTTTTTTGAGGTATCGTTCATCATCAAAACGAACAACCTTAAAGCGGTCGATAAGTTCATTATCTTCCTGGGAATAAATCATTCCATCTTCATTTACTTTGAATTTATCATCAGTTACGCGAATATAGCCGTTTTCACCAAGAACCGGATAGCCTTCTTTTGTTTCAAGGATTCCTTCTTTTCCTAAAAAGAAATCGCCGTCGCGGGTATAGCGTTCACCAAAAGGAGT
>JAFNQK010000016.1 GCA_017386165.1 Treponema sp. | reverse complement strand
GATATCGATTTCATCTCCAAGTTCAACATCTTCTGAAAGTTTCTTTGCATCTTCAAGTTCGATTTCTTTAACTGGATCGTAAACTCCGTCTACAACAGTCTTTCTTGAATAAATTGCAACATCTGACATGTCATCAGCAAATTTTACGATTGCATTATCTGCAGTCTGTCCATGACTACGTTTATAAGCTGCCTTTAATGCATTTTCAATTGTCTGTTTTACCGACTCTACTGTATAACCTTTTTCATCGATTAACGCGCGGATTGCCTCTGCCATTTCTGACATATATAAGCCCCCAAATAATATTTTATAAGTGAATAAATTTTGCCTTAGCTAAATTTTCATAAGAAAAAGTCTGGTTCTGACCATCCTTTTCCAAAGTAACTGATTTTTCGTCAGAATCAACAATGACTCCGCCTACCCAATCAGATATATTCTTATCCCAAACCCGAACTTCACGGCCTTTAAAAACTGCAAACTCAGCTGCGTTTTTAATATTGCGTTCCATTCCAGGACTGGTTAATTCCATGTAAGTATCTTCTGTTCCGAGAATAGCTTCTAAACGAGGAAGTAATGCATGATGAACCTTAGAACAATCGTTTACGCCGATATCTACACCAGGATCTTTAGATGCAATTACAGCATTTATGCGTGTAACGCCTTTTTGCGGGGTGATATGGAGTTCCACAAGAGTGTACCCCAAGCCTTCTACCAGCGGCGCACAGTCTTTGTAGTGTGCCATAGAATCTAAAGGTATGTATTCCACCGTTTTTCCTTTTACAATAAAAAAAGACCCGTGAGCCACGAGTCCATCTTAAAAATAGTATTAAAATGTACGCTACTAATATATAAATTTTCATAAAACTTGTCAACAACAGAGTGAACATATAAGAAGAAAATTATACATTTATAATTCAAAAGTTTTCATTTCGCCGTTTTCAAAAGGTACTGTAAGTTTTGATGCAACAAGCTGAAGATTTTTTATACCCGTCTTTCTAACAACCTTGTTTAATTTAAAGTTTCCATGCTTGTCATCCCCGGCAATAGGACAGCCGATAGAAGCTAGATGAATACGAATCTGATGCATTCTTCCAGTTTCCAAAAGAAGATTAACAGTACTCAGAATCAAAACCAGTTCCTGAGAATCATCTGCCGCCGGAATAACAACCTGTTCTTCTTTAATTACTTTGTAGTGAGTTACAGCAGGTTTTTCAGACCCATGCTGCACAACAGAAGTTCTGATAGTTCCAGATTTTTGAGAAAAACTTCCGATACAAACTGCTGTATATTCCTTTTTAACCTGCTTTGAACCGATTTTTTTTGTCCAGATAGAGGCCGCCAGAGGATTTTTTGCAACAATCATAATTCCACTTGTATCCATATCAAGCCGATGCACAAGATAAACAGGATATCCAAGCTGCAAAGGAAGTTCTTTATCAAGAGGATGTTTAACTCCCGCTCCCCCCTGAACTGCAACTCCAGCAGGTTTATTTATCACGAGAATTTCTTCATTTTCAAATAAAACATCTATCTTTTTCATCCGAAAATAATATAGACCAGGAGTAATTAAATGACAAGAAGAAAAAACAAGTCACAGGCTTACCTTTTTATTTTATTTCCGCTTTTAATACTTTTTTCTTTAAGATTATCAGCAGAAGAAGTAATTGATAATGATTACGGATGGTCTCTTGACGTGCCGGAAGGTTTTAAAGTTGCAGGTTACACTCCTGATGGAATGAGTTACCAGTTTAAGCATGACAGACTTCCGGTAGATTTGGTAATGAAATTATACCCAGACAGCATTTATCCAGAAGCAATAGACGCCCTTGACGGAACCTTAAAAAAACTGTCTGCAACAACTGACAATATAGATTCCTTTACCTGGAGATACACAAATTGTGCCATCTGCCAGTTTGAAACAAAAATTTTATCGCAAAAAGGTTCGAATGGATGGGGTGTAAGCGTAACGCTGCCAGAAAAACAAACTCAGCTGGTACTTTTATGTTATGCCGACAGTGACAAAGCCGATGCAGTACAACAGTTTATCATTTCTACAATTAATTCCTTGTGTGTTGACAGAGGAAGTTACTTCTGTCCCGGAATAATTACAAGTTACGGTTTTAATTCTAAAACAGACAGAAAAATTGAATTAAGCATCAACGGCAAAAAAATTATAACAACAGTAAAAGAAGACGATGCAGAAGCGGCTCAGTTTGTGGTAGACCTTGAGTGGTCAGTATTAAAATTGTATGCAGGCAATGAAAAATGGAAAGAAGCCTGGCAGCGTTATTATAAAATGATTTTTAGAGACAGTTACGGTCGACTTTCAAGAGTTGCATTCGACATAAACTGCGCATTAATGCCAGAAGCACAAAAAAAGAATTCAAGAAATCCTAATATAGCAATGAATGAAATGCTTTTAGGCTGGGTACAAAACTTTGATTACACACGGGAACAAAACAGTTCTGACTTTAACAACTTAATCAGCGTAATAACCGGCGGCGGAAGCGATTGTGATAGCCGTTCAATGTTATTATGTGTCCTTATGGAACAGTTTGGAACAAAATCCACATTATTCATTAGTGATATTTACAAACACGCTGTATACGGCCTCGATTTAGATATAAATGGAGCCAAAATTCAAGTCGGAGAAAAATGGTTTGTTCTTAACGAAACAACTGCAAAAGGTGTTAAACCAGGATTAATTGCTCAGGATCATAGCGAAACAGAAAAGTGGATTCCTGTAGTTCTTCCATAAGAAAGAACTATCAGAAAAAAATATTAGTCACGAACAAGCAAATCATAAACTTCTCTTGGTGTAGAAGCTTTAGATAAGGCATCTCGCAAATCGTCTTTTTTTAATTTTGCACTGAAATATGAAAGTGTCTTTAAATAATATGCATGCTGATTGTATGCTGCAGCAATCATAATCAACAATGTAATTGGTTTGTCATCGATTGTTGCAAAATCTTCAACAGGACGCTTACATACACCAACTGACATTACAAGATCTGTAACACTTGAAAGTCGTACATGTGGAATTGCAATTCCTCTACCTACAGCGGTACTCATCAATTCTTCGCGTTTAAGAATTTCAGAAACAAGTTCTTCCCTGTTTTTTACCTGTGGTGCATTAGCAAGATTTTCTGCAAGTTCAACAAGAGCATCATGTTTTGAGATTTGAGAAACAAAAATTACACGGTCAGGAGAAAGAATGTTTTTAACCTGGATAACGGTATCTGTATTTTTTGAAGCAGAACTAGAAGAAAGACGCTCGTTTACCCATTTTTCAACTTCTGATTTTTTAAAACGCCAGACTGTACCAATTTTTCCGGCGGGAATTTCTCCTTTTTGTGCCCAATCATAAACTGTCCGATCAGAAACTCTAAGATACTTAGCAACTTCTTCGATTGTAAGAATATCGTCTTCCATACTGCTTATAAAAACTCCAAATAATGATTTTCATATAGTACAAAAAAAATTAATAATTAGCAATAATGATTTATTATCTAACATATTATTTAATGACTGATAACACTTTTATTGCTAGTCATCATAACTTTATGATATATTGTTATATTATGAAGACAAAAAAAAGTAGATCGTTTTATATTATTTTAGCAGCGATTCTAAGCGTACTGTTTATTTTATTTGCAGTAAAACCTCTCAGTACAGAATACCAGTTTATTCCAGAATGGAAAATCGACGTTACAAATCCAAACTTAAAACAGGCTGATTCAAATCAGAAAATACACCATTACAAACTTGGACAAACTCTTGGTTATTTTACAGAAGACGGAAAGATTACAAATTTTGTTTCCTTCCCGTTCAAAGCATCTGTTTCAGAATATTATTACACCACATACAACACAAATAATAAAAGTTCACAGATTTTTAATCCCGATGGAACAGAAAAAAGCAGAATCAATATCTCCGGATTTCCTATGATTGATAACGAAAACATTTTTGTTTTTCTCCCGGGAGGATCTGCATTTGTAATGTGTGATTCAGACGGAAACAGAATGTGGGAATTCAGCGGTGCAGTTCCAATTACAGCTTTCGATTCTTCAAAGTCAGGTGTAGCGTGCGGATTTGCAGACGGAACAGTAAGGGTTCTCGATTTAACTGGACGGGTTATTCAGAATTTCATTCCAGGCGGAAGTGATTATCCGGTAATCCTAGGAGTTGCAATCTCTAACGCAGGTGATATGATTGCAACAGTATCCGGTCAGAACAAACAGAGATTTGTACTTGCAAAAAAGAACGGAACTCAGACCAAAATAATTTTCCACGAATTTCTGGATATAAGTGATCCAAGTCAAAAGCTCGTAAAATTCAGCGAAAATGACAATTATGTTTATTACGTTTCCGGAGACAAACTGGGAATCGTAGATACACAGACAAAAAAACACATTCACATAAATATTTCAGGACAGGCTATTTCTCTCCGTGAAAATAACAATTCGGTATTTCTTTTGACAAAAGATCAGAATAAATACACCGTATATACCGTTGAAAAATTTGCTACCCTCACCGGTTCCTTCAGTTTTGAAGCAAACAATGCCTTCATTCATGCCTATGATGATGCCCTTTACGTTGGAAAAGATTACACCATAAGCAAACTTCACATAAAAAAAGAATAGGATACTAAAATGAAAAAGAATTCTTTAGCACTTTTATTTGCCCTATGCTCTACTCTCATTTTTGGTTTTGACTGGCCACAATCAACGATTATTCAGTCGGATCAGTTCTATTCTTATTTTGGACAGAACCGTGGAGATACAATAAGTAATTCCCTTATTTTTTCAGATCCATCAGAAGTAAAAGCCTGTGAAGACGGATATCTTACAGTTGTTATCAATGATATTCTCGATGAAAACGATTTCTTTCCTTCTGCCCTTGGAAACGCTTTTATCATCAGTCATACAGACGGATTATTAACCGTATACGGAAACATCGATTCTTCTACAGTTCAGAAAGAAACTCTAAAGCTTAAAGAAATTGAAAAAGACACAATCATTGGAACCAGTGGTAATTCTGCATGGCAACAGGGACACAGTTCACTGGAGTTTCAGGTTATTGATACAAAAAATAACACTGCAATCAATCCACGACTTTTAATGCCTCGTGTCGGAAAGGAACTTCCACTCTATTATCAGGAAGTTTATCTTGTCGGAAAAAATGGAAACAAATACAAGCTTTCGGCTCAAAATTATATTCCTGCCGGCACATACAAAATATACAAAAAGCGTCAGCAGATTGCCGTTCCGTACAGTACTTCGGTTTTTGTAAACGGCACACTGGTAGATAAAATTTCCTTCGACCTTCTCCGCCAGCAGGAAAATCTTATTTGCGTTGCAGGAAACAAAAACTATCCAAAAGGAGTCCTTTATCCGGACAATGACCTGATGCTTTTGGGAGAAGCTACTTTAACTCTTGGAAAAAGTTCTCTTCAATTACAGCTTACAGATATTTTGGGAAAAGAATTTCCTGCAATTTATATAATTTCGGTGTACTAAGATGAATACAAACATGATTTTATCAGCCAGCGGCTGGAGAAAAGTTTTTGCAATTTCAGGACAAGAACAGGATCATACAACTTTAATCGGTGAAACTAACATTGCAATTTCAATTTATTCAGCAAGCGTTTTTGCAGATTATGTAAAAGAACAGACAGGAAAATCAAAACCTGTAATCTTATTAGGAATGGATGCCCGCCCAACAGGCCCTGCAATTGCAGAAGCAGCAATAAAAACCTTTATAAAAAAAGATGTAGAATTAAAATTTATCGGAATTACAGCAGCTCCAGAGATTATGGCATTTTCAAGAGAAGCTGACGGATTCATGTATATTTCAGCAAGCCACAATCCAATCGGACACAACGGAATAAAATTCGGTTTAAGTTCCGGAGGGGTTCTCAACGGTACTGAAAATGCAAAATTGGTTCAAAAGTTCAATGCATTATGCAATCAAGATGAAGCAGAAAAAAAAGCTTTTGATATAATTCACTATGTCAGCGAAGATAAAATTGCTCAAATCTATAAAAATGTTTCTATTATAAAGCAAAATGCTCTGGACAGTTATAAAAACTTCTTAAAGTGGACTATTACTGCATGTACTCAGAAAGCAGAACAGGACAAAATCTTTTCATTACTAAAAAAATCAATTTCTGAGAAAAAAATCGGAATTGTTTGTGACATGAACGGATCTGCAAGAGCAGATTCAGTAGATAACTCTTTCTACAAAGAATATGGAATTAATTTCTACGCCATCAATAATAAAGCAGGAAATATTGTACACGAAATCATTCCTGAAAGCGAAAATCTCATTTATGTAGCACAGGAAATGGAACGCCTTCAGAAAGAAGGTCACAAAGATGCAATCTTAGGTTATATGCCAGACTGTGACGGCGACCGTGGAAACATAGTTTACTGGGATGAAAAAGAAAACAAAGCCGTTATCTTAAAAGCCCAGGAAGTTTTCAGCCTTTCTGTTCTTGCAGAACTTTCTTATTCTGCATGGCTGAATAAGGACAACCCGGATTTTAAAAGTGCAGTCTGCGTAAACTGTCCTACATCGATGAGAATTGAAGAACTTGCTGAACGCCTCAATGCAAAAGTTTTCCGAGCAGAAGTAGGTGAAGCAAATGTTGTAAATCTTGCTCAGGAAACAAGAGAAAAAGGCTACGATGTTCGTATTTTTGGAGAAGGCTCTAACGGTGGAACAATAACATACCCTTCTGCAGTTCGAGATCCGATTAACACAATTTTTGCAATAATTAAACTTTTGAGCATCCAGGATTTATACAAAAACTGGTGCGCTGCTTCAGGAATAACATATCCCCAGAATTTCTCACTCACAGATGTTCTGAATACAATTCCTTCATACACAACTACAGGAGTTTCAGAACCAAGAGCAATTCTTCATATTCAAACAAAAGATCATGCTGTCCTAAAATCAAAATTCCAGAAAGTCTTTGAAAATCAATGGAAAGAAAAGAAAGACTTCCTTGAGAATTACGGTATTGATTCTTACATTGCAATAACAACAAATGGAACTAAAGAAACAAGAGAAATAACAGACTATTCCATCAGCGGAAAAGGCGGCCTTAAGATTCTCTTTATGGACAAATCAGGCAAAGCTGATTCTTTCATCTGGATGAGAGGTAGCGGAACCGAACCGGTCTTTAGAATTATGTGCGACGTAAAAGGAGTAAATCAAAAGAAAGAAAAAGATTTACTTGCATGGCTCACTGAAATGCTTGAAGCAAGTGACAAACAGTAAATATAGATAAAAGACCTTGAAACATAGGCCTTATATCTTTAAAATATAAAAATCTTATTTTGATAGGTAATACTATGATTAATGTTCAGAACAAATGGATTAGAGGTGCAATTCCTGCGCTTCTTTTACACTTCAGTATTGGTACTGTATACTGCTGGTCAATGTTCAGTCAGGAAATCGCTGACTACATCGGATTTTCTAAAGGCGCAACTGAATGGGCTTTTAGTTTTGCAATCTTCTTCCTTGGAATGAGTGCAGCATTTCTCGGAAATGTCGTAGAAAAAAACATTCATAAATCATCTTTGATTGCAACAATCTGTTTTGCACTTGGTATGGCAGGAACAGGCTTCTTTATCTGGTTTGGTGGTAACAGTTATCAGGCCGGACAGGGACATGCAAATGTTCTTTCATTAATTGGAATTTACATTTGTTACGGCTTTATTATGGGTGTTGGTCTTGGTACAGGTTATTTGAGCCCTGTAAAAACCCTTATGCTCTGGTTCAAAGATAAAAAAGGTCTTGCAACAGGTTTAGCAATTGCAGGTTTTGGTGCTGCAAAAGCAATCGCAAGTCCAATCATGCAGACAATGCTTGAAAAACTCGGCGATGGTGGAATCTACAAAATGTTCTACATTCTTGCTGCAGTATATTTTGTAATGATGTTCATTGGACATCTTCTTCTTGCAAAACCAGCTGACTGGGTTGAACCACAGACAAAGTCAAAAGACGAAGGTATAATTGCCACTCTCAAGAGAGAACCAATTTACAGTTACATCGGTATCTGGCTTATGTTCTACATTAACATTACTTGTGGTCTTGCACTTATCAGTCAGGAAAAGATGATTGTTAAATGTGTTGGTCTTGCAGGTTTTGCCGGATTAATCTCAACAATCTCTGCAATTTTCAACGCAGGTGGACGACTTGGTTTCTCAGCATGGGCTGACAAATTAAAAGACCGCAATACAATCTATAAATTGATTTTCGTACTTTCAATTGCATTTACAGTTATCGTTCTTGCAACTCGTGGTATTCAGAATGGTGCAGGAAACACAATCCTTATCGTATTCGTACTTGCTTTAATCTTTATTGTAAACGCAGGTTACGGTGGTGGATTCAGCAATGTTCCTACCCTTCTCAGCGACCATTATGGTATGGGTTCAATCAGTGCTATTCACGGAATCACACTTAGTGCATGGGCATTTGCCGGACTTACAGGTAACCATCTCGCAAACTTCATTGTAACCCACTCAGGCGAATTCATTACAAGTGAACAAGGCTTCAAAGTAAATCCAACTGGTTATCAGAATGTTCTCTATGTAACCGCAGGATTGTATGCAGTTGCATTGCTTTTAAGTTTGTTCCTCGTTAAGCCAACAAAAAAAGAAAATAAATAGGAAGATAAAATGGATAAAGCAGAAATCTTAAAAAGAGCTAAAGAATATATTGCCGCAGAAAAAGACGAAAGATTCAGAAAAGAAGTTGAAGATCTCATTGCAAAGGATGATATCAAAGAACTCGAAGACCGCTTCTATCAGACCCTTGAATTTGGTACCGGTGGTTTAAGAGGAATCATGGGTGGCGGTACAAACCGTATGAACACTCTTGAAATCAACCTTGCAACACAGGGTCTTGCTAATTACGTAATTAAAGCAAATCCTGAAAAAGCAAAAAACGGAACTTTAAGCGCAGTTGTAGCATACGACAGCCGCAACAACTCTGATGTTTTTGCAGAAGCAACAGCATTGATTTTCGCTGCAAACGGAATCAAAGCTTATTTGTTCACTGGTTTGAGACCAACTCCAGAACTTTCATTTGCAATCCGCTATTACAAAGCAGATACTGGTGTTGTTGTAACTGCAAGTCATAACCCAAAGATTTACAACGGTTACAAGGCATACTGGAATGACGGTGCACAGGTAATCGAACCTCACGATGTTGGTATCATTGAAGAAGTTAATAAAGTAACTTCTGTTAAGACAATTACAAAAGAAGAAGCTATCAATAGCGGAAAACTCGTTTTAATCGATGATGAAATCGATACAAAATACTGGGAAATGTGTAAAGCACAGCTTTTCCGTCCTGAACTTATCAAAGAATATGCAAAAAATGTAAACGTAGTATATACACCACTCCACGGAACTGGTGCAATGCATGTTGAAAAAGTACTCGGTGATTTGGGACTCGCTGTTAAAACAGTTCCAGAACAGAGAAATCCAGATGGAAACTTCCCTACTGTAGAAAAGCCAAATCCAGAAGAAAAGCCAGCTATGAAAATGGCTGTTGATCTCGGAACTGCAACAAAAGCTGACTGTGTAATGGCAACAGACCCTGACTCAGACCGCTTCGGAACAGCTTTCCCAGACAAGGACGGAAACTTCGTTCTTCTTTCAGGAAACCAGATGGGTGCCCTTCTTATGGAATATGTATTCCTCTCAAGAAAGGAACTTGGAAAGCTGGCTAAAGACTCTTACTGTGTACGCTCAATCGTTACAAGTCCTTTCGGCGATGACATCTGTAAGAAATACGGCGTAGAAATGATTGAATGTCTTACAGGCTTCAAGTGGATTGCCGCTATCGAAGCAGAACGCGAAGCAAAGGGCGTTGGCCACTATGTATTCGGTCTTGAAGAATCATACGGTTACAAAGTAGAAACTGAAGTTATGGATAAAGACGGTGTTTCTGCCGCTGCAATGTGTGCCGAAATGACAATGTACTGGCGTTCAAAGGGTAAATCAATCCTTGAACACCTTGATGAAATGTACAAGGAATACGGCTACTTTGAGGATAGAGCAATTTCAAAGAACTTCCCTGGTTCTGCAGGTGTAGAAACAATGGCCGGAATCATGACAAAACTCCGCACAGAAGGTCTTAAGACTTTAGGCGGAAAGAAAGTTGTAAAAATCCGCGACATCAAAGAATCAGTTTCATTTGACCCAGCAACCCCTTCTGTAAAAGAAAAGGTTGATTTGCCAAAGAGCAACGTTC
>JAFNQK010000216.1 GCA_017386165.1 Treponema sp. | reverse complement strand
TATTCCATCTTCTGAAGAATTAAAACATTCAGATGAATTAATGAAAATGTTTACAGCTTTAACAGGTGACAAATCATTCGAAACCGCTTATAATAAAGTCATACTGGAAAAGAAAGGAGGTATTACTATGTGCGATGTTGTAGAAAGAATTGAAAACAAAGGTGCAGACAGAGGTCGTATTGAAGAACGTGCAGAACTTGTTAGAAAAATGCTTGATTCAAAATTTGCTACTGAGCAGCAGATAGCAGACCTTCTTAAGATTTCTGTAAAAGAAGTCAAGAAAATTGCAGCAAAAGTGCCTGTACAGGCATAAACTACTAATACTTGAAGGACACATTATTTTGTGTTCTTTACGGGAGCGGCGTTGCGACGGCGCTCCTTTTTTTTGTTCCAGTTGATTTTCAACCTTTACCAACGCCTCCAATAAAGTGTAAAATTATCTCACTATGTTTTATATGATTTTGTTGCTGGTCGCTATTTTTGCGATTATTGTTTATAAGAGATTCAGGAAGCAGGATGAGGTCAAAAAGATTGAGTCGGATGCTGATAAAGAACTGAATGAGATGGATTTTGAGAAGCTCTTTTTTGAGAGAACCAAAGCGGGGGAGAAGTCGCAGCTTTTGATGTCGATTGCTTCTCAGCAGGATTGCCTTATGCTGCGCAGTCTGCTTTTTTCTGAGGGGATTCCGTCTTACGTTGAAGGCGAGCATATGAACAATATTTACGGCGGCATTTCCGGCACTATGACTACTGTTGTGGCAATCAAGCTTTATATTCTTTGTAATGATTATGATAAGGCCGTAGAAATTATAAATGATGCTCAGATTAAAGATCTTTCTGGCATCACGATTCATCCAAAAGCTGAGGCTTAGTCCAGATTATGCCAGCAAAGCCTACCGGAATAATGATTACCGGCCCTGCAGCAAGCGGAAAAACGACCCTTGGACGGAAAACAGCGGAACTCTTAGATTTTCCATATTTTGATGTAGATGATTTTATCTGGCGCTTTGATACGCCGGAGCCTTATACTGTCATGTACAGCCGCGAAGAAAAAATCTCCCGGCTGCAGGCAGCCATTGCTCCCTACGAGCATTTTGTGATGGCAGGTTCAATGTCTTCTTTTCATCAGGCTTTTGATGACTGTTTTTCGATGATGGTATTTTTGTATGTTGATCCTGATATCCGTGTGCAGCGAGCGAATGAACGTGCCATTCAAAGATTCGGCGAGCGAGTTCTTGAAGGCGGTGATATGTATGAGAGCAATCAGGACTTCCTCAGAAAAATCCGCCGATACGAAACAGACGGTTCTCCAAATCTTACCGAGCAGAAAGTCTGGATGGAAAGTCTTTCCTGTAAAAAGCTTGAACTGGACGGAACTGAACCGATCGAAAAAAATGCGCAGATAATTGCTGAAGCGTGGAAAGCATGAAAGAACTGAATCTTACCCTAGACGAAGCAAAACGATTTATTCTCTACAAACAGGGCCTGCTTGGGGAGCACAGGTTTTCCGGCAAGGAAGGTGTGCTTGATTTTGTGAGACAGGCGGGCTGTATACAGTTTGATCCGATTGATGTTTGCGGAAAGAATGCAGAGCTTGTGCTTCAGTCGCGGGTGAGCGGTTTTACCAAAAAGATGCTTTATGAGCTTTTGTATGAGGATCGTAAACTGCTCGATAACTGGGATAAAAATCTTTCGATAATTCCGGTTGAAAACTGGCCTAACTTTAAGCGTGACAGAGACTGGCACTTTGAACACGAGCGCAGCTTTGATGAGATTCAGAAAGCTTGCGAAAAAATCAAGGCTGTAATTACGGAACGTGGAGCAGTCTGTTCTGCTGATTTAGGAATGTCAGAAAAGGTAGACTGGTACTGGACTTCAACCAAGCTTTCCCGTGCGGCTCTTGAGCATATGTATTTTCGCGGTGACCTTGCGATTCATCACAAAAAGAAAAGTCTTAAATATTATGATTTGATTGAGCGTTGTTTGCCTCAAAATGTGCTTGAAGCTGCAGATCCATATCCTGATGATTTTGAACATAAGAAGTGGCGGGTATTGGAACGAATCGGAGCCCTCGGACTCTTGTGGAACCGGCCCTCTGATGCCTGGCTTGGAATCGGGGATTTGAAGAGTGAAATCCGTAATCAGATTTTTGATTCGTTACTCGCAGAAGGGAAGATTATCCCAGTACAGGTGGAGGGAATTAAGCATAAACTTTATTGTCTGAAAGATGATGAGCAGATTGCGGAAATTGTAAAAGGCACGGGGAACGTCAACGGAAAATCTCGCTGCGAATTCATAGCCGCCCTGGACAATATGATGTGGGACCGTAACCTCATAAAGGCAATCTGGAACTTTGATTACAAATGGGAAATCTACACTCCGGCTGCCCAGCGCAAATACGGCTATTACGTTCTTCCGATTCTCTATGGTGAAAATCTGATTGGCAGAATTGAAATGGTATTTGATAAAAAAACAAAAAAACTTGAAGTAAAAAATATCTGGTATGAAGACGGATTCAAGGTCACAAAAAAAATAGAGAGTGCCGTAGAGTCTTCTATCAAGAGATTTGAAAAATTCAGTTTATCTTAAGCGAGGTAATTATGAAAGACTTGAATAAAATTAAAGAATTATGCCCGTCTGCATACGACTTTATCGTAAATAAGGCTGAGGGCGCAGCGGTTGGAAAATATGACCTTGAAAACGGTGTGTATGTCAGCGTTCAGGAATATACAACTAAGGCCCGCTCAGAGGCAAAATATGAAGCTCATAAAAAGTTCATCGACATTCAGATGATTTTGAGAGGAAAAGAACTGATTGCTGTTTCGCCGATAGATAAAATGACAATCAGCGATGAATATAATGAAGAAAAAGATT
>JAFNQK010000215.1 GCA_017386165.1 Treponema sp. | reverse complement strand
GGAGCGCCAGATGGAAGAATTCCGTGCCGCTGTCGAGCAGTTTCAATCTGTCCTTGCGATAGAGAATCGGCTCGTGATTGATATGCTCCGCCGTCTTTTTGCCAGTAAACGCCGCACGGCTCAAGGCGGCAAGGAATTCTGCGTATTCGTAGGTCCTTCTGGATGCGGTAAGTCAACAACTCTCCGTATGATCGCTGGTTTGGAAGAAATTTCTGAAGGTAAGCTTTACATCGATGGTAAAGAAATGAATGACGTTCCTCCAAAGGATCGTGATATCGCAATGGTATTCCAGAACTATGCTCTTTATCCACATATGTCTGTTTATGATAACATGGCATTTGGTCTTAAACTTAGAAAAGTTGACAAAGCAGAAATCGACCGCAAGGTTCGTGAAGCTGCTAAACAGCTTGGTCTTACAGACTATCTTCAGCGTAAACCAAAGGCTCTCTCTGGTGGTCAGCGCCAGCGTGTTGCTGTAGGTCGTGCTATCGTTCGTGAACCAAAAGTATTCTTGTTCGACGAACCACTTTCTAACCTTGATGCAAAGCTCCGTGTAACTATGCGTGCAGAAATCGCTGCTCTTCACAACACACAGCAGAAGACAATGATTTATGTAACACACGACCAGACAGAAGCTATGACTCTTGGTACAAAAATCGTTGTAATGAAAGACGGTTTTGTACAGCAGATTGGTGCTCCATTGTACTTGTACAACAACCCAATCAACAAGTTCGTTGCAGGCTTTATCGGTACACCTCCAATGAACTTCATGACTGTAAAGGTTCTTGAACGCTCTGGAAAAATCGTTTGTGATGAAGGTTCTTTCGAAATCACACCAACAGATGCTCAGGCAGCTTGCCTCAAAGACTATGTAGGAAAAGAAGTTTCTTTCGGTATTCGTCCTGAAGATCTTACTTACGTAGAAAAGCCACAGGGCAAAGACAATATGCAGATGAAGATCATCAACAAGGAACCTCTTGGTGCTGAAACTCATCTTTACCTTGTTTCTAACAAGGGACAGCAGCTTATCGCTAAGACAACTGCTAATGCTGATTTCCGTCTTGGAGATACAATTAACGTTGTACCTACAATGGAAAAGGCTAAGTTCTTTGCTATGGATGAAGGCGAAAAGAACATTTGTGATACAATCGAAGTTAAATGGTAATTTAGTTTACTAGCTTAAAACGATAAAGGGGCTTTCCTTGTGATGAGGAAAGCCCCTTATTTTTTTAGCAGATTTCAAATACACATTGCAGGGTAGGAATATCGATTTTCGATACTTTTAGATTTACTTCTGCATTGAGTTCAAGGTCTTCTTTTCCAGGAAGAATGGTCTGCATTGCAAGTGACGGAATCATCATGATTGCTTCTCCATCTTTGTGATCCATACAAACTGCGGTTCCCTGCCATTCAGGATTTTGAAGGAGATAAATCAATTTCCAGTGGGTTTCGCTCTGGCGGCTTGCCTTGCGGCTTGCAACGCTTGCGGCGTCTCCCTGACTGATTCGTTCAAGCATTGTGTCCTTGTCAAGTAGCTTTCTTCCGTCTAAAAAGGCTCTAAGCTGCTCGTGGGCAATCAGGTCTCCGTAGCGTCTTAGAGGGCTTGTTACCTGGCTGTAGGTAGCAAGACCAAGTCCGTGGTGCATTGCAGGGGTGATTCCGACGCTGCGCTTGTGCATGCATCTTAAAAGCTTAAACTGGCCTGCAAGTCCCGGGATCACTTCTTTTGGAAGTTCTGGTGCTTCCTGACTTACATACGGGAACGGAATATTGTTGTTCATTGCAAAGCGGGCAGCTCCTTCTCCGGCTAAGAGCATCATCTCGCAAACCATGCTGTCTGCTTCGTAGCGGATAAGAGGTCCGATTTCAACTTTTTTTGTTTCAGGGTCTACGGACATGTGGATTTCTGGCATATCGATGTTTGTTGCACCGCTTTTGTTTCTTCTTTCTACGTTCTTTTTGGCAATTTCAAACAGAGGTTTTAATTCCGGAGTTTCTTTCTGTTCTGTTGCCTGCTGGTATGTGAGACGCTTTACGTTTACAAAAGTTTTGAAAACCTGACATTCAGAAATAGAAGCGTCTTCGTTGAGGAGCAAGCGGAATGAGAGAGCTCGGGATTTTTCTTTGATTCCAAGGGCATAGTCTTCAAAGCAGGTTTCTGCCAGCATTCTGACGGCACCTTCCGGGAGGTATAGGGTTGTTCCTTTGTTGCGGGCAACTTTATCAATAGAAGAATCCGGAAGAACATAGCTTGCCGGGTCTGCAATGTGAACCCAGAGGTATTTTCCGTCAAAGGCAACTGCATCGTCTGGGTCTGTGGACCATGGGCTGTCGATGGCGTAGGCAAAGCCAGGTACTTCGAGGCGTTCTTCTTCTGGCGGGGTGCCGAGTCCTTCGGTGGCGCTGTTCATGCTGAGGCCGTAACGGGTAGGGTACGGATTTTTTGTAATGTCCCAGATGCCTGTATCAAGCAAAAGCTGATGTGCCTTTTCCGGGCTTTGGGTTACGCCAACTTCCTGCATGACTTTTGATTTTTCAGTTTTGCACAAAGCAACATTTTCAACCTCGTTCATAAAACGGGCGTCATCAGGGAGATTAAGTTTTCTTTCTTTTAATCTCTTGATAAAAGCTGAGTGGATTTCGGCTTCGTGTTCTTTTTCAAATTGCTTCTTTTTTATGTCTTCAATCTGTTCCTGTGTGCGAGGAACAAAACCTATTGTTCCGTTTTTAAAGCTTTCTTCGTTTAGTTCAAATTCAAGGGAAGAAAGGAGGCTGTTGTAGATAAAATAGCTTTCGTCGGCTTTGAAGGAGCCTCTCATGAGTTCTGCAAGATCGGAGATTGAGATTTCGGCATCCTTTGTTGAGTCGTCGCTGAGTAAAAGTTCGTAAGTTTCTGCAATCTGAGAAGCAATTGATTCGTCTTTAAATGAAAGGGCTTCTTCTAATGAACTGCAGGCGCTGGATGTGAGAACGACAAAATCCTTTTCGCGGACTTTGAGTTCTGCGTACTGTGCCTTTTTACCGGTAGGGGTAGCAGGAGTGGTCTGAAACTTGATGATGATTTTATCACCTTCCTGGCCTAGGACAATTGCACAGAATTTTTTATATAAAACAAGGGAATTCTTTTCTAACATGAGGACAATATATCACAATTTCTTACAATTGCACAAACCCTCAAAAATCGTTATTTTATTAATATGATAGTTATGAAATTCGGCGGCTCTAGTGTTGCCAACGCAGAAAGAATTAAGCATGTTGCTTCTATTATTAAAGCATACAAGGATCAGAGACCTGTTGTAGTTTTGAGTGCTATGGGAGACACAACAGATCATCTTTTGGAAGCTGCTGATTTAGCAGTTACTGGTACTGTTGATGTTGCAAAAGTTGCAAAACTTCATGAAGACACAGCAGCAGAACTTGGTATTAATATCGATACCATCAAGGCTCTTTTGGATGAATTAAAAACCCTTTTGACTGGTATTTCAATGCTTAAAGAACTCAGCAAACGCAGCCGGGACTATCTTGTTTCTTTTGGTGAAAGAATGTCGGTTCGCATGATGGCTTCTTATCTCAAGAGTCAGGGAATTGAAGCTCAGTTCTACGATGCATGGGATGTTGGTTTTGTAAGTGATTCTAACTACATGAGCGCTGAGCTTTTGGACGAAGTTTGGGATACAATTCCACAGCACTTAACTTCTTATAAAGAAGGAAAAGATAATGCAATTCCAATCGTAACTGGATTTATTGCAAAAGATAAAAATGGAACAATTACAACTCTTGGTCGTGGGGGTTCTGATCTTACAGCTACTATGATTGGTGCTGCAATGAAGGCAGAAGAAGTTCAGACCTGGAAGGACGTAGACGGTATTTTGACTACAGATCCTCGCGTTGTAAAAGAAGCAAAGCCTGTTCCAGAAGTAACTTACGAAGAAGCACAGGAACTTGCAATGTTCGGTTCACAGGTTCTTCATCCTCGTTCGATGGTTCCTGTTCGCAAGAGCGGAACTCCAGTTCGCGTTAAGAACTCTTACAATATTGAAAGCAAAGGAACTATTATTGTTGAAAATCACACAGGAAAAGTTCCTCCTGTTTGCGCAATCACATCTGTAAAGCACGTTCAGCTTATTGATATGGTAAGTAATCGCATGCTTGGTGCAGCAGGATTTCTTGCTCACATCTTTAACAACTTCCTCAAATGGGGCATCAGTATTGATGTAATCGCTACTTCAGAAGTTTCTGTTTCTTGTACCGTAAGCGGAAAAGAAAAACTCGAAGGCCTTGTACAGGACTTGAGCAAAGCTTGTGATGTAAGTGTTCGCAAGGACCGCGCAATCATCACTGTAATCTGTGATGTTGCTCATTCTTCTGCAATTCTTGCTTCTGGCTTCAGTGCACTTGCTGATGAGGGAATTAATGTTCAGATGATAAGCCAGGGCGCTTCAAAGG
>JAFNQK010000214.1 GCA_017386165.1 Treponema sp. | reverse complement strand
CTTGTCATCAGGAGATGAGGCATTGCATTTATCAGATAAAGTTCGATATTTTTGTATTATTGATGATAAGTTGAGCCGTTCTGTAGATTTAAAAACATGGGTTGATTACACTCAAACTTTAATGCTTCCTGATCATGAAGAAGAACACCCGGATAATAAAGTTTTTTTTGTTCCAATCCCCTGACAGTAGATTAAATATCTGATAAAATATTGGGCGTTGGTTGATTATACTGTATTCTTGACGAAGTTTTAAGAGGAACATAAGCATGCTTGCGAAGGTAAAATCTGCTTTATTATTTATGATGTTATTTTTTGTCGCGTCTGTATATGGGGAAGAAGCTGTTGGCAAAAAAGTCCAAAAAAGATGCAGACGATAAGCCGAATCACCAACCCCGCCGCAGAGCAATACGCCACCTTGTGGCACGGTATGGTGTTCTCATATGGTATTGCAGTCGGGTTTAATACCCCTTGTTTCGCCCCTATTAGCAACGCAGTTTCAAGATGAGGGGCGGGGTATTAAACCCTCCGCTCGAATAAAAAGAAGAAGAAAGAAGGACTGACAAAAGAAGACGTCCTGTCTGTCAAAAAAATTGTTTATTCAATCTGCGTGGTTGATACGCCCATAACCGACTTGCAAACTTTTGATGAATATCTGCAGTGCATGAAAACAAATATCCTCGCGGATAAAATATTTGTATTGAGTGACAAGATTAGCGAATGAAAAATTGTAATTTTTGTTTGCTGCATTCTCAATATGGCTGGCGTGAAGGCGGCGCAAGATTTAATTATGCAATCCGCCTTAAAAATGCAAATGTAAGTATAGAGTGAATTATGGAAAAAAAATCTACGCAATCAGGAAATCAAGAAAGACGACGGCGCATATTTTAAGCGGGTAGTATAATCTTCACCACCGCACCAGAGTCATTTTCCAGACGGATTTTTCCCCCCATAAGACGAGCGATTGATTTTACGATGCTGAGTCCGATTCCGCTTCCGGTTTTGTGGGATTTGTCGCCTGAGTAAAAACGGTCGAATGCTCTTTTTAACGCTTCCTTTGAAAAACCTTCTCCATTGTCTCGGATAAAAAGCAAAGTTTTTCTGCCGGTTTTTTCTGCACCAAGCGTAATTCTCAAATCCTTAGCTTTTGAATGTTTTATCGAGTTGTCAATTGCGATGGAAAAAATCTGGTGAAGCAAATTTTTGTCAGTGTTGATAATCAAGTCTTCTGAGAACGTGGCAATTTCAATCAGAATATTTGCATCCGTTTCAGTGCGTCTTCTGTTTGCATCTTCTTTAATCTCCCGGTAAAATTCCTGCACAAGGATTTTTTCTTTCTGCGGTTTTGTGAGGCGGTTTTCAAGCCGTGTCAGTTCCAAAAGATTCCTGACGATTTTTGTCATGTTTTCGCTTTCTTTTAAAATCAATTCCAAAGATTCGTCAAAGCGGCTTTCATCTTTTTCAAGAAGTTTTTTTCCGTGACGGCGGAGCAAATCCGCATGACCCGAAATGACCGCAACAGGCGTTTTAAGTTCGTGGCTTACATTCGCAATGAATTCCTTCTGGCTGTCGTATTTTTTTTCAAGCACTATAAAATACAGGCCAAGCGTAACGAACAAAAACAGAAGAAGCGGTATCAGGACTTTAAGGAGCGAGCGCGGAAAAATCGAAAAAAGTATTTGTGAAATTTCTTTTTCAGCAGGAATGGATGTCTGAATGCAAATTGCCCTTCCGTCAGAAAATTCATAAGTCCTGCATAGATAGAGAATCTCAGTGCGTTTTTCACCGTCATCCTGATTTTTAAGGAAATATCCCTGGACTCCAGTGACAGGAGGCAAAAGCGGAATCCTTGAATTGCTCGCTGCAAGAATTTTTTTTGAATTCCGGCCGTAAATCACAAAATCAATGTCTTTTTGAGAAAGAACTATATCTGAAAAATTACCGTTCTTTATCTGTGAAAAAATTTCTACCGTTGCTCCTTCAAGTCTTTTGCCTTGTGTGTCGCGCATGGAAATCCGCATTAAAAAAAACAGGTTCAGAGCCAGAATGAGAAAAGCAAAAGTGAAAACAAAAGAGTATTTTACCGCCTTTTTCAATCTGCCTTCTCCATCTTAAACCCAACGCCCCTGACCGTCGTGATATATTCAAAATCTGAATGCTCGCGGATTTTTTTTCTGAGCGTGCTTATAAAAATATCGAGGTTGTTCGGATTGGTCGCATGATTTTTTCCCCAGACTTTATCTAAAAGCGTATCGCGGTCAAGCACTGTTCCTATGTTTTCCATAAAAAATTTCAGAAGAAGATATTCCGTCTTAGAAAGTTCAATTTTTTTATCCGCGACAAAAAACTCCATGGCTCCAGTCTTCAAAACAAGCTCGCCGTTTTTCTTATCACCAGAAGGATTTTCTCCTGCATTTTCAAGAGCCTCTTTTGCCTTACGCACTTTTTCAGCTCGGCGCAACACCGCATTGATTCTTGCAAGCAGCTCTTCAATTTTAAAAGGCTTTGTAATGTAATCATCAGAACCAAGATTCAAGCCCGTAACTTTGTCGTCAGTTCCGTCGCGTGCTGTCACCAGAATCACGGGAGTGTCTTCGTCGTGCTTTCTAATCCGGCGTAAAACTTCAATTCCGCTAAGACCAGGAAGCATTATGTCCAGAAGTACAAGGTCAGGTTTTTCATCCGAAAAAAATTCAAGCGCAGTTCTTCCGTCCAGAGCCACACATGTTTCAAAATCTTCAAGCTCCAGCTCGCTTTTCAAAAAAGAGACGATTCCTTCGTTGTCCTCAACAATCAGAATTTTCGGCATAAGACATTATAACATAGTTCCGCCTTTTCGTTTCTATATTTTTTTATAGAAATACTATAGGGAATCTACAAGCACTTTATTTCATTCGCCATTATGATTTGATTGAAAATACGGGCGCAACCCTTTCGGGTCGGGCT
>JAFNQK010000213.1 GCA_017386165.1 Treponema sp. | reverse complement strand
TTAAAGGAAATAGTAAAATACGCTTACGAAAATGCTCCTTATTACAAAAGAAGTTTTGACGAAGCTGGTGTAAAACCAGAAGACATCAAAACACTTAAAGATATCGAAAAGTTCCCATTTATAAATAAGAAAACACAGCGCGATACACAGGGCGTTGGATCTTTCCTTGGTGAACTTGCAGCAGCTCCAGAAGAAGATGTTGTATTCATTTCAACATCTTCTGGTTCAACAGGGGTACCTACAGTAAGCCCTTTCACAAAAAAGGACTTTGATGAATTCCAGGATACAGAAAGCCGCTGGTTCTATCAGATCGGAATGAGAAAGAACGACCGCTATGTTCATGCATTGAACTTCTCACTTTATGTAGGTGGTCCGGACGTAATCGGTGCCCAGAACCTTGGTGCCCTTTGTATCTGGGGCGGTACTCTTCCAAGTGAACGCCTTTTGTTCGTTCTTAAGCAGTACCAGCCGACAATCATCTGGACAAGCCCAAGTTATGCATGGCAGCTTGGTGAAAAGGCCCTTAAGGCCGGATACAATCCAAGAAAGGATTTCAACATCAAGAAAATCATCGTAGCCGGAGAACTTGGTGGATCAATTGATGCAACAAGAAAGGCTATTGAAGACATCTGGGGAGCAGAAGTTTATGACTTCTACGGACTTTCAGATATTTTCGGTGCATGTGCTGCTCAGTGTGAATATCACGACGGACTTCACATTGCAGAAAACCACATTCTGGTAGAAACTGTTGACCTTAAGACTGGCGAAGTTCTTCCACCAGGAGAAACTGGAGAACTTGTATTTACAACATTAAGAAAGCACGCTCGCCCACTTATCCGATTCCGCACTGGCGATATTGGACGCATCGATCTTACACCATGTAAATGTGGACGAACTCACGGTAGAATCCACGTTCTTGGCCGAAAAGATGATATGTTCATCGTAAGTGCCGTAAACGTATTCCCTAGCGACATCGAAGCTGTAATCCGCGACGAAAAGGATTTGACCGGTGAATACCTTATTCGTATCTTCGAAAAGGATTTCACATGTAAGTATTCTGTAGAAGTCGAAAAAGCTTCTTCAAGTACAAAAACAGACGAAGAAGTTGCAGCTCTTACAAGTGCAGCCCTCAAGGGACGAATCGGTGTAAAACCTGCAAATGTTGTAGTTCATAAAGACGGCGAATTGAATACCCGCAGCGAACACAAATCAAAGCGCGTAATCGATGAAAGAACATTGACCTATAATATCTAGTCAAAAAATAAAATTGAATGATTAAAAGCGGGCTGTCTGACAGGTGGTTTCTAGAATCTCAATCACCTTATAATCTCCGTTCAAGACAGCCCGCTTTTTTTAGTTACTATATTTTTCAATAAATTCATCAGCAGGGAGTGGTTTAGAAAAATAAAAGCCCTGTAAAAAGTCACAACCGAGATTCTGCATACCGTCGGCCATTTCCAGATTTTCAATTCCTTCTGCAGTGATTGAAAAACCACTCTTCTTAAAAGACTGAACGAGAGAAGGGAGGATTTCTTCATTATTCTTAAAATAATTCCATACAACTTCCATGTCCAGCTTGATATTTATAAAAGGATATCGGTTAATTCGCGTTACATTTGAATATCCGGAACCAAAATCATCAAGAACAAATTTAAAGCCGATGTCTTTCATGTTTTGAATCTGTTTTTCCAGTAGAGAATAATCGATCATGGCTTCTTCTGTGATTTCAAGATAAATCTTATCTGCACTGACCTGGTATTTTTCAAGAATTGTATTAAAGCATTCGCTTAAATCGTTTCGCAAAAACTGAAGAGGCGAGACATTTACATTGACCCACTGCATTCCCAGTTTTTCAAGATTGTTTTTGCTTACAAACTCGCAGGCTTTTTCAAACATGATTTCACCCAGGAGGTTGATGTATCCGTTTTTTTCTGCAACAGGAATAAAAAGTCCTGGCGGAATTATATTTCCGTCTTCATCTCTGATTCTTGCCAGGGCTTCTGCACCAATAAGCTTGTGAGTTTTTGAGCAAACCAGAGGCTGAAGGAACATTTCTACCTCTTTTGTTTTTACTGCATTCTTAACAGTCTTTTTTAGTACAGCATTTTTATCAATAAGATTCAGGGTGTCGTTTGTAATAAGTAAACTGTCCTTTTTGATTGAATCCTGATTGTTGTATGCGCTTATAAAACCTCTGATTATATCTCTTGCATTTGTAATCTTAAAGTTATCTGCAAATTCAACAAACATTACATCAAGAAAGAGTTCACTTTCTTTATTCTGTCCAAACCAGTCTTGAGAAAAGCGTTCTTGAATTTCTATTTTAATTGTAGAGGTGGATTTGTTTACATCTTTTCCTACAAGAATAAACATTCCGTTTTGAATATAAAAGAGATGATATTTTGGGTATTTTTTTCTAAGATAATTTGTAATCAGCAAAAGCCCTTCATCCAGCTGTTCTCCAGAATAAATTTCTCGCATATCGTTGTAATTCTGGATAAATACTCCCAGTAAAAGCTCCGGTTTTTCGATTGCTTCACTCAGCATTGAAATCAAGGCTTTTGTATTAAAGGCCTTTGTTCTTTCTTCAAGATAAATTGTTGAGTTTTCAAAGCTCAGGAATATTATGAAAATTGCAATCAGGCAGAAGAAATCCATAATCAGGTAAGTCGGCAAGAGAATTCTAATCAGATATCCGCTTAATAAAATGAGATTATAACAAAGTATGCTTAAAAAATGGTTTCTTGGAAGGTTTTTTCTGTTGCGCAAGAGAACGGCAAAAGAAAGAATTAAATAAGTAAAGGTACATACGTAAATCGAATTATAAAGAAATGCTCTGTGATAGCCGTCTGTATCGATTCTAAACAGAGTAGGGGTAAAAAGATTTGCCACTGCAAGGATTGCACAACCTATCAGCACAGAATAAGTAGCAAGCTGAATTCCCCGGGTTCTCTTAAATTTAGGGATGATTATAACTGCCATAAAATGAAAATATGCAGCACTTCTTGATAAAAAAACGACGAAATAAATGACATTTAAAATCAGATGAATAATTTTTGGATAGGAATTAAAGTTATCCAGGCATTTAGAAGCAATGTAATCAGAAAGAATTACAGCGATTTCTAAAAAAAGTAATTTGAAAAAGGCACTGTTTTTTGCAACAGGCAGATGAGGTTGTGTGAAATAGTATATTACTATTAAGAACAGAAGAATGATATTTGGAGCAACAAAATTGTAATTCCACATAAAAACCTCCGATAGATTAATTCTAAATGATATTTGTGATTTTTCAAGAAGATATAACTTATTTCTATAACATTCGATTAAATCTTTATATTAGAAGAAGATTAAAAAATTCGTTAAACTCTGTTCATAATATTTACATGGAGTATTTATGCCACAGCTCTCAAATAGAACCGCAAATTTTACAGATAGTGTAATCAGAAGAATGACCCGTATTTCAAATCAGTACGGAGCCGTTAATCTTTCTCAGGGGTTCCCGGATTTTGAACCTCCTCGAGAAATTCTTGACCGTCTTGCACAGGTTACAAAAGAAGATTTTCACCAGTATTCAATTACCTGGGGTGCACAGAATTTCCGCGAAGCACTTGCTGCAAAAATAAAGCATTTTTCGGGAGTGCCGGTTGATCCAAACGGGGAGCTGGTTGTAACCTGTGGTTCTACAGAAGCAATGATGGCAGCCATGATGAGCGTTACAAATCCCGGGGATAAGGTAATTGTATTTTCTCCGTTCTATGAAAACTATGGAGCAGATACAATTTTAAGCGGTGCAGAACCGATTTATGTTCCTCTTGTTCCTCCAAAATTCAACTTTGACCCGGTAGTCCTCGAAAATGCTTTTAAGCAGAAACCAAAGGCAATTATCGTTTGTAATCCGTCAAATCCATGTGGCAAGGTCTTTACCCGTGAGGAGCTGGAATTTATCGGTACCCTTGCTGTTAAATACGATACCTTTGTAATCACGGATGAAGTATACGAACACATTTTGTACAAGCCAAATGTTCATACTTACATGGCAAGCCTTCCGGGAATGAAAGACCGGACAATCACCTGTAACTCCCTTTCAAAGACTTATTCAATTACAGGCTGGCGCTTGGGATATGTTCAGGCAAACCCTGAAATCATCGAGCGGGTAAAAAAGGTTCACGACTTTTTGACAGTTGGCGCTGCCGCTCCTTTACAGGAAGCTGCTGTTACAGGACTTAAGTTTGGCGATGAGTATTACAGAGATTTGCAGGATAAATATACTCAGAAACGGGATTTGTTCTTAAATGGTCTCGATGAAATCGGCTTAAAGCATACGATTCCAGAAGGTGCCTACTACATTCTGATAGACATCAGTGAATTTGGATACGCCAGCGACATGGAATTTGCAGAAGTTCTTGCCCGGGATGTAGGTGTCGGTGCAGTTCCTGGTTCTTCCTTCTTTAAGGAGCCTGAAAACCGTTATGTTCGTCTCCATTTTGCCAAAAAGGATGAAACCTTGAATGAGGCTTTGAACCGATTGTCATTGATAAGAGATAAGATTAAGAGAAATTAGAACCAGTCTTCTTCTTCGGAATCTTCTTCATCATAATTACCGCTGATGATGACTTCTTCTACAAGGACTCTGCATTGTCCTACAGAAAGGTGGATTTGTAAACTTTTTTATTCGACAATCGTCTGGCAGAGTCTAAAGCCGAACATGTTTGGGTAGTTTGATATTATGTTATAAAGAGAAGTAATATTTCCTCTTACGTAAAAAAGGCTGTCTGAAGTATTGGCGTAGTGTCCACCGTATGCGCCCCAGGTGTTAGAAGAACCGTTAGAATCAAGTGTAACCTCTGCCACATTTCCGCACATATCATAAAGTCCAAGCCTGCGCAGCGGGCACCGAAGCACGGAAAACGGCCTGGCACAGGTCCTGCGGGCGGGAAAGCGCGGCGGCGCCGGCGCAGGGCTGTGCGCCTCGGCGGTCTTCCAGGAGGACAGGCTG
>JAFNQK010000212.1 GCA_017386165.1 Treponema sp. | reverse complement strand
GTTTTGCCGGCACTTGCAGTGAACGATAAGATTGTTTCGGCCGGAAAGGTTTTAAGTGTGGCAGATGTAAAAAAATATCTGGGGTAGAAAATATGAATCACAAAGAAAAAGCGGTGAATTATTTTTCGCAGAAATTGCATTGTTCTCAGTCAGTACTTGCGGCTTTTGCTGATGAATGCGGGATTACAGAAGAAGAGGCTCTTAGACTTGGCAGCTGCTTTGGCGGCGGTATGCGAAAAGGGGAAGTTTGTGGAGCTGTGACTGGAGCCCTGATGGTATTAGGATTATTGTATGGCCAGAAATCTGCCGGTGATACAGAAGGTCGCCAGCTTTCAAACAAAGTGAATGATTTAATGATGGACCGCTTCAAAGAAAAATGCGACTCTTATATCTGTAATGATTTATTAGGCTGCGATATTACTTCAGAAGAGGGTCATCAATTTTGCGTTGATAATAAACTCTTCACCGAGTTTTGCCCAAAAATGGTTGCCGCTGCAGTGGAAGTTGTTGAGGAAATAATTCTTCAAGAATCTGCTCTCATGTTATGATGTAGTCACGCTAAGTTCTTCGGGCTTGTTGCATCTGTAGATGAATTATAGTCGTTTGGTGTACTGTTTTTTGCATTTCGTGAATCCATCTATTTATTACGTTCAAATCATGTTATAATGGTATATGGGCATCTCGGAAAACTACTAATTGAGGTTCCCATATGTGAGGTACAAGAATGAGCGCTTCTGCACAGAAAAAATTGGAACTTTTTACGATAGAAGGACACAAGCTGCATCTCTTTAGAACTGGAGACGTAAACAAACCAAAGTTGATTTTTATGTCCGGTTCAGGAACGGCCGCACCCATGTATGATTTTAAAATCCTGTACGAAAAGCTTATAGAAGATTTTAGAATCATTGTGATTGAAAAATTCGGTTACGGCTATTCCGATTTATTTGAGGCATCCTGTGAAACCGATTGTGTAATTGACAGGCAACGGAAAGTCTTGCAAGAGGCTGGAGAAATGGGGCCATATATTCTGGTACCGCATTCGCTTTCGGGTCTTGAGGCTATAAGGTGGAAGCAAAAATATCCTGATGAAGTTAAGGCGATAATAGGTCTTGATATGGCAACTCCAAAAACATATTTAGCCTGGAGTAATGAAGAAATAGATAGGCGAATATCAATCATAAAGAAAATGAAAAAAGCAAAAGACAAAGGCCTCTTGTTTTGGCTCCCATTAAATAAACGCGGATTAAATAAAGAAGAGATTAAAGAACAAAAAATCTTATGGAAGAAAAATGCCTTTAATGAGTGCTATATAAAAGAAGCTGAGGCCGTTTTGAACAATGCAGAAAAAGTTACCTCTGCCGGAAAGGTTGAATGTCCCGTCCTGATGTTTGTTTCCAATGGAAAGCAGGTTTCACCAAACTGGCTTGAACACGAACAGGACTTTGCAGAGCAATGTAATGCAAAACTTATCAATCTAAATTGCGGTCACTATGTGCACTATTACGAAAGTGATTTAATCAGCACAGAGATTCGCAATTTTGTGAGCGCTTACTTATAACTGTTCGCCATCAGCCCACATCAATCCCGTTCTTTTCGGTAGCCTGAATCATAAACTCAGAAACTTGCCTTGTCATAATTTCTGATGGCATCGATTTTGTGGCCTTCTTTTGCGCAGTGAAAATAAATCTTGTTGTCTCCTGTTTACTGAGTTTTATTTCCTAATAAAGCCTTTATCCTGCTCAGGGATTTTATCATCAGAAACAAAACGCTCGATTGTCATGTGAAGATCGTATTTTTCGCGGAGAGTCGCGATTGTTTTCATCATTGGAGAGGCGTGATGCAAATCAATTGCTTCCTGATTTTCCCAGGAGTCGATTAAGAGAATGGTGTCATTTTCGTTGTCGGCCGTTTCGCCAAAAGGCAGGTAGTATTCATAGCGGAGGTTTCCTT
>JAFNQK010000211.1 GCA_017386165.1 Treponema sp. | reverse complement strand
GTGGACGGTAAAATAGAATGAAAAAGAGATTTTTTGCACTTTCATTTATATTAGTCACAGGGTTTGGTGTTTGTGCCCAGACCTCAGAAGAGGTTGCGGAGTCAGAAGTTACCGCTTTGCCATCGGTAGTTACAGAAAGCGTAATTTCACCTGCATCAACCCCAGAAAAGACCGTTAACTGGTTCACCGTAAAACCGGAATTTAGTCTTTTGGGACAGGCTGTTATCACCAACTATCATGATTTTGTTCAGTATACTCTGGGGCTCGATATTATTCTTGAAGCCGACATGAAGGAGCTTGTAAGCAAGGCCGGTGTCAGATTCGACTTTAGGAAATTTGATTATACCTATCAGGGATTTTATGCACCAACTTTGTGGGGCAAGTTTAATCCTGGTATCACAATGATTCATCATTTGAGTTTTTATTATGACCAGTATCTTGAGTATGATTTGCTGATAGGCCCTCATATTGCATACAAGCCTTTTAACTGGTTTGATTTTAGCCTGGATTTTTTGTACCAGCATAAATCCGCTATGATATATGCGATTAAAGATGAAGTACCTTTTGTTCTCAGTAACTGTCCTGCTTTTGATTTGACCTTTAATTTCCACCTGATTCCAGAACTGTCGATTGATTTTACAATTGCTTCATACAATTTCTTTAAATACCATCTTTTCTTTGCTCCGAATGTTACTTTGGGCTTAAAGTACCGGGCAAACAAACATTATGAAGCCCGTCTTTACGCTGAAATTCAATATGTAGATATGTTTACTTTGAGTGCAAACTTAAACAGGTTTACCACAGGTGCTTCTGTTTGCTGGAGGTTTTAAATGAAAAAGAATATTTTTGCGTTTATCAAGATTTTAAGCCTCTTTGTTTCAGTTTCGCTTCTTTTTTCTTCTTGTAAGTATAATATCGGCGAAGGTTTTGCCCGTCTCATGAAGGTAGAAGAACGGGCCACCAATTTGCGCATTCTCGACCAGGAACCTGTCTTAAATGCAATTACCGATACAGAAGAATACGATGTTCTGGTAATTACCGATGTTCACTTTGGCAATGAAAATCATGGAAAAAACGGTCCCCGCCGCGAAGAGGATTTTTTTGCACACCTTGAAGATGCTTCTTCTGGGGCAGCTCTCATCGATTCTGTTAAGTTTGTAATCTGTATGGGGGATATCGCAGAACACGGCTATGATGATGAATTTAAGCGCTTTAATGCAGTAATAAAAGCCTGGTTTGATGCCAAGGGTATTCCGATTTATCATGTAGTCGGAAATCACGACCTCTACAACAGCGGCTGGAAAAACTGGGCTGCCAATAATTATCCTAATACAAGCTTTTACAAGTTTGAAACTCCGTCCTTCAGCTGGTACTTTTTGGATTCTGCCAGCGGAACTCTTGGCTGGTATCAGTACGATGCGCTTGACGGCCATATGCGCCGCGACGATAAGAAAAAGATCGTGTTTACCCACATTCCGGTTTACGCCGAAGATAATCTCTATTTTGTAATGCAGAATACCGAAGAACGAAACCTGTTGATTTCAACCTGCGCCAAAACAGGTGTACAGCTTTTTGTAGACGGTCATACCCACAAAGACCGCACCAGCGATTTTGGAAAATTCATTGAACGCAATGTACCAGGTTTTCTCGAAAAATCCGGCTACGGAGTCGTACACATTAATGAAGCAAATGACACCTGTAGTATTAATGTTGTGTATTTTTAATTTTTAGAAAAATTAATTTTTAGCCTCATCCCACTCGATTTCTACGGTGCGCTTTTCTACATTCTGGATGCGTTGAAAGGTGAGACAGGTTGCTTTGTGGACGGTGATGCCTTTGTAACGGCTTACATAACCTACGATCGGGTCAGGGTAGGTCGGGTGGCAACATTGGGCAAAGGTAATCATAAAGTTAGACGTGTTTCCAATCTTTACTTTTTCTACTTTTGGCTGCTGAAGGGCATTGTTCTGACCATTGCCTTTGTGGTGACCTCGCTTTTCCTGTGGGGCAGCCTGGTGAGTTCCATTTTTTTCTGAATTAAGGTCGTTTTCACGCTGTTGGGCTGCTTTGTCGATAAAGTTTGGATCGTTTGCCGCAAGCCATGAGTTAATACGGTTTCGGGCCCGGCCGGTTTTACAGTATTTTAGCTGGTTTTCTGTTGGATGAGCCTGCGGGTTTGTGAGAATTTCAATAATCTGTGTGTTTTTTAGTTCCTGAGTCAGAGGAATGATTTTTCCGTCAGCTTTTGCTCCTACAATTTTTTCACCAACTGCCGAATGAATTGCATAAGCAAAGTCGATTGCCGTTGATCCGATTGGGAGTTTTTTTACATCGCCCTTTGGAGTAAATACGACAATTTCATCAGCTAAAAGTTCATCCTTAAACTGTTTGAATGAACTTTCGTCTTCTATCTGCTTGTCTTTTAATTCCTGGAGCTGGTTAAAAATTCCCAGCTGGCTTGCGTTTACAAGGTCGTGGTTTGTTCCCTTTTTATAAAGCCAGTGTGACGCAACCCCGTGCTCGGCAATGTCGTGCATTTTCTGAGTACGAATCTGGATTTCCAGAGGGCGGTCGCCACACATTACGGTAGTGTGGAGGGACTGGTAGCCGTTTGCCTTTGGCATGGCGATGTAGTCCTTAAAGCGGCCTTCAAGAGGCTTCCAGAGAGAATGAACAATTCCGATTAAGGTGTAGCAGTCCTGTGCTTTCTGGCAGATGATACGCAGGGCAAGAAGGTCGTACAATTCTCCCGGCTCTTTGTTGCGCTTGCGCATTTTTTGATAAATTGAATAAAAATGCTTGGCACGGCTTGTAATTGTGACGTTTATATTTACCTTTTGAGCTTCTTCCTGGATTTTTGAAACGGCATTGTTGAGATAGTTGGCGCGTTCGTCCTTTTTCTGACTGATTACGGCCTTAATCTGTTGGAATGCATCTGGATTAGTGTATTTTAAGCTCAGATCTTCAAATTCGTTTTTGATTTGCTGCATACCAAGGCGGTCTGCAAGTGGCGCCCAGATGTCGATGATTTCGGCAGCTAGAGCTCGCTGTTTTTCGTTTTCGAGGTTACGGATGTTTCGGATGTGGTCGAGGCGGTCTGCAATCTTGATAAAGATGATTCTGATATCGTCGGACATTGCAAAGAGCATCTTGCGGATTGCGTCAGCCTGAACCAGAGTCTTGGAATTAACAGAAATTGTACGGATTTTTCCGATTCCGACTACGATTTTTTTTACAGTTTCGCCAAAGCGGTTTTCAATTTCTTCTTCCGGTATCTGGAGGTTATAATAAGTGTGAAAAAATGCAGAAATGATACAGTCAGCATCAAATTCACTTTGAGCAAGAATAAATGCAACTCGCATTGCATGGACATAGTATGCCGAGCCGCTGGAATGAGAAACGCCTTGGCTTTTAATAAGAAGAAAATCCCACGCGTCAGAAATTCTCTTTTTGTCTTCTTCTGAAAAATAAGTAAATTTTTCAAAAAATTCCTTGAGAAGCTCTTCCGGTTTTGATTCGTCAGCTGTAAAAACTACATCCTTACTCATGCTTAAAATATACTATAAAACTAGGTTGGTGGACAAGGTTGAGTTTCTATAACACTTTTTTCTCTTTTATCATTGTAACATTGCTTGTTTTTTATTATTTTTAAAGTGGATAGAAAGGGAAAAAGATGAAGATTTTTAAGAAATTATTTGGCATTTCAACGATGCTGATGATGGGATTTTTTTCTGTAGCACAGGAAAGTCAAAAGCAGTCTTTAACGATTGAAGATGCAGTTAATCTTGCAAATCAAAACAATATTACGATAAAAACCTCCCAGGGTTCTCTGGATTTATTAAAGGCTAAAAATACTTTTTCGTGGAATAGTATTAGTCCAAGTTTTGGTTTAAGTGGAAGCTTTGTACCAGATTTAGAAGATTGGGCAAATCCAGATGATAATATTTATTCTTTTGGATTAACAGGATCTGTAAGTTTAACGCTTAAGACAAATCTTTATTCCGATATAAAGGGTGCAAAAATTGCATATGAATCTGGAAAATTATCCTATGAACAAACTTGCCGCAAAATAGAATTAAATGTACGAACAGCTTTTTATGGTCTTTTGTATGAGCAGGAAAATCTTGTTCTTCAGCAGCGAAGCCTTGCCACATCTAAAACTCAGTATGAACAGAATCAGGAAAAGTTTAAGAACGGTCAGATCAGCGAGCTTGATGTAATGCAGAGCCGCGTAAATTATGAACAGAAAATCCCTACTGTAGAAAGCGTTGCCCTTCAGCTTGAAAATGACTATTCAACCTTTAAGCAGATGATTGGTATTCCACAGGAAACTCTCATTGAATTACAAGGCTCCCTCGATGATATTCTTAAAATCAAGGCTATCAACTTTCCTGAGGGAGAGGCGATTGTTGCTCCTGATGTAAAAACTGCAGAATACAATCTTGAAACTGCAAAAAACAACCTTCTAGCTTCTCGTTTTAGTGCTTATGGACCGGTCATCTCTGCAAGATACAGTTATGGTGGTACAGATATAAATATGCCAAATCCGGAAAAAACAAAGAATCCTAATGCAGATGTTCCTGATAGAATTGATTCGAAAAGTAATTCTTCCTCGATTTCTATTGGTGTTACTATTCCTTTGGACGGGTATTTGCCATGGTCTACAGGAGCCGCAACAATTGGAAGTAACAAGGTAAACTTAAATAATGCTCAGATGCAGCTTGAAAATACCAAAACTACAGTTGCCATTCAGACTGAAAATTATCTTCGCAAAATCAACCAGGGAATCAGTCAGATTTCTTCTATTAAATCTACTGTTGATCTGGCAAACAAATCTTACACAATGACCAAAACAGCCTATAATTACGGAAAAACCGATCTTTTAAGCCTTCAGAGTGCCAGCGACAAGGTTCTCACAAACGAAGTAAACTTAAAAAGTCAGGCTTATTCTCTAATTGGAAATATTTTGAATCTTGAATACCTTCTGGGCCTTCCTTTTGGAACGCTTTTACAAGAGAAATCAGAGTAACTGGAGTATAAACATGGAAGAAAAGAACAGAACAGGAATAATTATTTTAGCAGCATTAGCTGTTACAGCACTTGCGATTGTTGGGATTCAACTTACAAATAAAAAAGACTCAAAAGGAATGATGGGCCGCGGTAGAGGTCCTGCCGGCACAACTGTTGTAACTGTTCGTTCTCAGGAAGCTGCTGTTCAGACTTTAAAAGACTATGTTCTTACCAATGGCGAAGGAGAAAGCCCGTGTGCAGTAGAAGTTGATCCTAGTGTGAGGGGAAAGGTGAGCAGTGTAAATGTTATGCTTGGTTCTCATGTAAACAAGGGCGATATCATTGCTTATGTTGACCCTAGCGAACCTGGTTCAAACTATGCCAAGAGCCCTGTTATTGCTCCTATAAGCGGAAGTATCGTTTCAACACCTTCAAAAGTTGGTGCCAAGGTCAGCACAACAACAGCCCTTACAATGATTGGTGATATCGAAAACCTTCAGATTTCTGCATCGGTACCAGAACGATATGTTGCAGAATTAAAGCCTGGACTAAAGGCTCAGATTGGACTTGAAGCATATCCTGGAGTAATTTTTAATGCTTCTGTAAGCCGTGTAAGCCCTGTTGTTGACAAAACCAGCCGCACAAAACAGGTTGTTCTCAATTTTGATAAAAAAGACAGCCGCGTAAATGCCGGTATGTTTGCAAAGGTTAAGCTTTTTACTTCTGAATATAAGGGTCAGCTGGTTGTTCCAAAGGATTCCCTTGTTCAAGATGACGATAATTCATATTTGTTTGTTGTGAATGACAATTCAACCGTTACAAAACGAACCGTAAAACTCGGAAAATCTGTAGATACACTTATTCAGGTAACAGATAATCTTATGGCTGGAGAACGGGTTGTAACAGAAGGTATGCTTTCTCTTTCTGACGGGGCAAGTGTAAACGATATTTCTAACCCAAAACCAGTGGAGGAAAAAGCTAATGAGCCTCTCTAAAAAAACATTAGACCACCCGGTTCTGGTTTTAATCGTCTTTGTTCTCCTTGCGGCGGTTGGTCTTTTTACTCTTAAAAATGTAGCCATAGGTCTTTTTCCAGAAGTTGATTCTCCCTATGTAATGGTAATGACTTCTTATACAAATGCAGGTCCAGAAGCCGTAGAAAAAACTGTAACCAAGGTTCTTGAGCCTGCTCTTGTCAGCGTAAATGGCCTCAAGAATTTGTCATCTACTTCTTCAGAAAGTTCTTCCATGATTACTCTTGAGTTCAATTATGGAACTGATATTGAATCTGCTGTAAACGATATTCGTGATAAACTAGGGCGTGTTACCCGAAATCTTCCGGATAATGCCGGTTCTCCTACAATTTTCAGAATGAGCGCCGACAGTATGCCGATTATGCGTATTGCTGTCAGGGGAAATCGTTCTGTTGATGATATCAAGCAGATTGCAGAAGATACAATCGTCGATATTTTGGAACAGGCTGATGGAGTTGCAGAAGCCAGCGTAAACGGCGGTAAGACAAAATGTGTCAGGGTAGAACTGGAGCAGAACCGTCTTGCAGCTTACGGCTTTACTGTAACTCAGATTGCAGCCGCTCTTGCAAAACAGAATCTGGAACTTGGTGGCGGTAAACTCAACGAAGGTCAAAAGGATTATGTTGTCCGCACAACCGGTGAATTTTCAAGTATCGAAGATATCAACAGTACTGTAATTGCCACCCGTAACGGTTATGACATCAAGTTGAGTGACGTAGGTACAGCATATCTCGGCTATGAAGATGCCAGCCGTGAAGTATTTATTAACGGTGAACACGGAGTTTATGTATCGGTTACAAAACAGTCTGGCTCTAACTCTGTAACTGTTGCCAATAATGTTTACGATAAAATAGAACAGCTCAAAAAGCTTCTTCCTGCTGATGTTTCCATGCAGATTATTTCGGATTCAACAGATTCTATCCGAGAAACAATTCGTACACTTTTGGATTCTGCATGGCAGGGACTTGTTCTTGCCGTAATCGTTCTGTTCATCTTTTTGCAGAACTTTAAGTCTACAATTATTATTGCAATTTCAATTCCGCTTTCTATGATTATTACCCTGCTTTGTATGTACTTTGCAGGTCTTACATTAAACATGATGACCCTTACAGGTTTGATTCTTGGTGTAGGTATGATTGTAGATGCGTCAATCGTAATGATTGATAATATTTACAGTTACCGTAGTCGTGGTGCTAAGCCTAAAATTGCGGCGGCCCTTGGTTCTCAGGAAATGGTTACTTCTGTAATTTCCGGAAACCTCACCACTATTTGTGTATTCGTTCCGTTCCTCTTGTACATGAAACAACTTGGAATGATGGGACAGATGTTCAAGGGAATCATTTTTACAATCGTAATCGCTTTGATTTCTTCGCTTCTGGTTGCGATTTTCCTTGTACCGGTTTTGGCTGGAAAATTCCTTCCTCTTTCAAACCGTGCAGAAAAACCAGTTACAAATCCTGTGCTCAAATTCCTTTATAGTTCTTTTGAAAAAGGAATCCAGGCAATTACAAAAGTATACAGAAGACTTTTGTCTGTTGCCCTTAAAAACAGACTGGTGACAATCGTAATTGCAGTTTGTCTTCTTGTTATTTCTGTGGTTATGCTCCCGACTCTCGGTTTGAACATGATGCCATCCGGAAACGATGACAGCGTTACCCTTAATATTACAATGCCGATTGGTACTCCTTTGAGTGAAACAAAGGTGGTTGCCCTTGCTTTTGAGGATATTCTCCGCAAGGAAGTTACAACTTATAAAAACCTTACAACCACAATTGGTTCTGCTGGTCGCGGTGGAAATAGTTCTTATAAAGCCAGCGTTGAAATTACTCTCCCGGAATCAAGTGAACAGGTTGAAAAAGCCAGCGATATTCAGGCACTTTTACGAAGTCACTTCTCCGATTTTGCCGGTGCCCGTTTTGGATTCCAGGCAGGTTTTAGAGGTCAGATGATGGGTGCGGATCTTGATATTGCAATCCGTTCTGACGATCTGGACAAGGCGCTGGAAGTTGCAGATGTCTTTTCTAATGCCATGGAACAGATTGCCGTAATTGGTGAACCTTCCATCGATACAGAACGAGGTCTCCCTCAGGTAGAAGTTGTAATCGACCGAGAGCGTGCATACAACTTTGGTGTAGATGTTACAACCGTTGCAAAAGAAATCAACTACGCCATCAACGGTCTTACCGCTACAACTTACCGCAAAGACGGAAAGGAATACAGCGTAGAAGTTATGTACCGCCCGGAAGACCGCAAAAATGTTGTAGACCTTGAATCGATGTATGTTAACGGAACCAGTGGAAAAGTTGCCGTAAGCAACATCGCATCTTTACGACGAGGCCTTGGTCCTGTTTCAATCAAGCGTGAAAACCAGAGCCGAATCGTCCATGTAACTGCAAGTATTCTTTCTAAGGATAATGCAAACCTTGTAGAAGATGCCATCAAGCAGAAGGTTGCTGAAACCTATATCATTCCGGATAACGTAAGCGTAAGCTATGAAGGTTCATGGAAAGATACAGTTGAACAGCGAAATTTGTATCTTGCAATTATTGCAATGGCTATTCTTTTGGTATTTGGGGTTATGGCTGCAACTTATGAATCCTTTAAGGCTCCGTTTATCAACCTTGCAACAATTCCGTTCCTTATTATTGGTGTGGTATTCGTCTATAAGTTTACAGGGCAGCAGCTTTCTATTATGTCCATGGTCGGTATGATTATGCTGGTCGGTATCGTTGTAAATAACGGTATTCTTTTGGTTGACTATACAAATCTTTTGCGTGAGCGTGGACT
>JAFNQK010000210.1 GCA_017386165.1 Treponema sp. | reverse complement strand
ATCCACAAACAGCATGTAGTGTGCTAGCACACGATTTTAAGTCACCGAGACGCGACTGGAAGCCCATTTTTTTGTGGTGTACTCGCTACTCGACATTCAATCTTATATATTTTTTATAAGCTTCTCAGTGTAGTAAGATATTGAGCTCATGGCTTTGGCGGCGGCTTTTGGGTTCTTTTCGATGAGTTCGGCAAAATCTTGGGATGGAATTTGCAGGATGGTGCAGGCGGTTTTGGCGTAGCTTTCGGAAATGCGTTTGGAGTTGAGCATGAATTCCGGTTCGCCAAAGGATGTTCCTTTTTCGTGGATAATTTCGTTTTTGTTTCTGTATTCGCTTACCTGACCTTCTACAATAAAATAGATGAATTCAACTTCGCTGTCTTTGGTGTAGATTGGCTCGCCGGCACTGTAGTTTACGATATTATCTTTTTTCATGAGAGAACTTGGAGTGATAAAAAGCACTCGTCTCAAGGTGTTGAACAATCCGGTTTTATCGTGTTCCGGCATAAGGTAAAGTTCACCGATTAAAAGGGAATCAAAAAACTGTTCTACATAAAGAATCTGTGCGCAGGTCATGAAAATGATAAAGAAGAACCATACTTCAAATAGAAGAATCATCATGCTGCTTAATGCGCCATAGATTGTACTGTAGTTTGCCTTATTGATGGTCTTTGAAATGATTGTAACAACGATATAGAAAACTACAATACAAAGAATCGAATTTAAAAGGCAGAGTTTAATCTGCGGTTTTGTTCCTGACATTACCCTATAGCAGATTGTGGTAAAAATAAAAAGAACAGAATAAAACGAAATCAAAACGATATTGTTTGAAAGGTTACTGAAAAGAATCGGAACATACTGTTTTATGTGTTCAAAGAATGGAAGGGTCAAAATTTGTCTGGAAATAAAAGTTGCAAAGAACACAACTGCACAGACAAGAACTAAAAGGATTTCTCCAATAAATGTCAAAAGCTGATTAAAAATTGGACGAATAGGAGCTTTTTTTCTAAAAATGCTCGTCATGCCGCTGATAATGGATGCAAAAAGCTTTCGTGCCATCCAGATGATAAAAAAGGCGAGAACAATGTTGATACCTGTTATCGAATGCATCTCAGAAATACGGTTGATGTATTCTTCCACATTAAAAAACAGGTTGAACTGCTTGCTCCAGTTAATAATCCATTCTGCAATGGCGGGATTGATTTTAATGATGCCGATACAGCTGGTGATGATTACCATCAAAATCGGAATAAAAGAAAAAATAAACCCAAAGGTACAGGCAGAAGCAGCATTTCCGAGATTATTTTCAAAATAGAAAATAGAAGTCAGATATGTCGTCTGCCCGATTTTTGAGAAAAACCCTTTAAGTTTAGTCTTAAAATCCATTTGATTAAAAGTTTGCCAGTTTTGCGATGTTTTGCGAAGCAAAACTCGTTACAAGCTTGCTGATTAAAAATCAGCAAGCTTTGGTGCTCTTGGATATGGGATTACATCACGGATGTTTTCCATACCTGTTACGTAGCGAATAAGGCGCTCAAATCCAAGACCGAATCCTGAGTGTGGAACTGTTCCGAACTTGCGCAAATCAAGATACCAGTTGTAGATTGATTTATCCATTCCGCGGCGTTCGATTTCTGCGCAGAGCTTGTCGTAGTCTTCTTCGCGTTCTGAACCACCGATAAGTTCGCCGATTCCAGGAACCAAAACATCAACTGCTTTTACAGTCTTTCCGTCGTCGTTCTGTTTCATATAGAAAGATTTGATTTCTTTTGGATAGTTGAAAACCATTACTGGGCAGCCGAAAATCTTTTCTGTAAGATATCGTTCGTGTTCTGTTGCAATATCGCATCCCCAGTATGGTTTGAATTCGAACTTAGCGCCGTTTGCAGCAGCCTCTTCGAGTTTTGCGATTGCATCTGTATAAGAAATACGAACGAATTTAGCATTAGCTACTTTTGTAAGGCTTTCGATAAGGCCTGGCTGAATTCTCTTGTCAAAGAATTCAAGGTCAGCGCGGCATTTTGTAAGAGCCCAGTTCAAAAGATATTTTACAAAGTCTTCCTGAATATCCATGTCGTCATCGAGATCAAAGAATGCCATTTCTGGTTCAATCATCCAGAATTCTGCAAGGTGACGAGGTGTATTTGAGTTTTCTGCGCGGAAAGTTGGTCCAAAGGTGTAAACACGGCTCAAGGCTGTAGCCATTGTTTCTGCTTCAAGCTGGCCAGAAACTGTAAGTGAAGCTTTCTTTCCAAAGAAGTCCTTTGAGTAGTCAACGATTTTGTGAGCATCTTCGATTTTCATTCCGCCGGCACCGGCTTTAACCCCCATTTCTGCGATTTTTTCCATTGAAAGGGTAGTTACCTGGAACATTTCTCCAGCGCCTTCACAGTCTGAACAAGTGATTTCTGGAGCATTGATATACTGAAAGACTCTTTCCTGGAAGAATGAGTGTACAGCATATGCCATCTGGTTACGAACGCGGTAAACTGCACCAAAAGTGTTTGTGCGTGCGCGAAGATGAGCGTTTGTGCGAAGATATTCCATGGACATCTTGTTTTTCTGAAGAGGATATTCTTCAGGATTACAAGCGCCAAGCATTTTAAGGTTTTCAAGGGTAACTTCTACAGCCTGACCTGATGCAGGGCTTTCAATCAAAACACCTTCAGCACGGATTGAAGCGCCGGTGTTCAGTTTTTTAAGTTCTTCTTCTATAT
>JAFNQK010000209.1 GCA_017386165.1 Treponema sp. | reverse complement strand
ACAGAAAGATTTACAAAATCCAGTGGACCAACCAATATAAAAAAGATGTAAAACTTGCAAAAAAGCGAAATTACAAAATGGAAGAATTGTACTCTGTTGTTTCAAAGCTTGCCAACGACGAGCCGATTGAAGAAAAATACCACGACCACGCACTTGAAGGAAACTGGATAGGCCACAGAGAACTTCACATCCGCCCGGACTGGCTTTTAATTTACCGCAAAAAAGACAATCTGCTTATCCTTGAGCTTTCACGAACAGGATCACATTCAGATTTGTTTTGAAATAGTTTTATAGAAAAAATTCACAACAACGCGCACACATCCTTCACGTCTTTCTCAATCCGGGAAAGCAGCTCCATTTCAAGTGATTTACCGAAATTGTTTTTGAACACTTCCATTTTATTTTCGGGACTCCCGGTTTCCTCAAAAAGCGCCGACGAGGGAATCCCCAGGACAACGGCAATCTTATCGACCATCTCAGGCTGCGGCCAGGAATCCTTGTTCTCAATCTGATTTATGTATGCGATACTTTTTTCAACCGCATATGAAAGTTTTTCCTGCGACATCCCTTTCAGCTTTCTATAATACTTTAGATTATTCACAAACGTTTCTCTGATTGCATTCATGCTGAAAGAATGCCTTTTTAACGAAAAGAAAATTATAGAATGACAGTAAAATTTCACCCAAATATCTAGATAATTTTGATTTTATAATGTAATATCACATTATAAAACTAAGTTTTTCATTTAAGACTTGATAAATATTTGGGAGGAGGAAAGGCATCTTTACAAAAAAAGTCGCCCGATAAGCGACCATTTTTACAGAATTACCATGATAATGAAAGCACGAACGGCAGATGTGATTCTGCCAATCACCAATCCCGACACAGAGAATCGGGGTATGGTGTTCTTAAAAGGAATTGCAAAAGGAGGATTTTTATGAATAAAAAATTAAACGCCGTTGTTTTCAGTTTGCTCATTGTTATAAGCCCTACGATTTTCACATCGTGCATAACAGGACTCATTCTCGGAGCGATTGAACAGGAGAACCAAAAAAGCACCGCTGTTTTTCATCAATCGGATGACGGGAGAAAAGTTGCAAAAACAAGCAAAACGCTGAAAGAAGTAGATTTCCAAGGCTCCAATTTTTTCATAAAAGACACGCCGAACAATTATTTTACTGATTTGAATGTGCAGATATTCAATCTATTAAAAAACGATTTGACACACGGAGATTTTGATCCTTATGACGATGACGATTTATCAAAAGAATTGAAAAAGACAATGGAACAACTGAGAAAGATAAACAACGAAGGAATTGTATTTTCACCGGCTGACGGTACAATAGTTTTTCATAAGTCAAATCAGAAGGTTAACGGAAAGAAAGGAGAGACGGCTTACAGCTTCCGCTTAGATATAAACCAGCAGGCCTACAAAGAATGGAATGAGAATTTGGCATACCTGAAAAAATGTGATGAGCAGATTGAATCCTGCAACTGGACGATAGAAAACTGCTCTGCAGAAACCCTCAAGAAATCAAAAGTAGTCCAAGTCCCTTATGAAGTTACGGAACGTCGGTGGGTTCCAGGCAGCCCCGGAGCACGGACAAACAGCAGTTTTGGATCAACAGCAAGTACGCCCGGACATTACGAATATGACACATATACAATCTACAAAGAAGAAACCCAGTATTATACGGTAGCAAATCCGAATTATAATCCGGCAAAAGTCGCACAGGCAAAACAGAATCTTCCGTCATGGCAGAACAGCAAATCAGCCACACTCGAAAAAATGAAATATCTTCCATTTACATTGATAAATCTTGGAGAAGGAGAAGATTAAAATGAAAAAGAGAACAATTTTATGTCTGATTGTGGTAGCTGTTATATCAGTTTATTCCGCATGGGGAATTGGAAACAACATGAAATGGTATTTCGACATCTCACGAGGAGGAGGCAATGCAGAAGCTGAATTTGCAGGTGAAGCGTCCGAGTATTATTTCAATTCTGCAAATTTTTATTCAGCATATAAGGAGTCAGGTTTTTTAGCAAATGGTAATTATCAAAGCAGACCAAAATTATCAAAGTCAGATACTTTTTTAATTGAAAGTGCGTTGGGCGAGTACGACTTAAGAAGCGGAGAAATCTATTTGATATTGGGTATGTATAACACAATTACAACAAATGATACCTTTGCCGTTATGGTGCAAATAAATTCTGTAAATATGGACGGAAGTTACACTTACTCATGGAAAGATGCAATTACAATTTCTAAACTGTACTAAAAAGGTTATAGAACAAAGAAGAGGTAAACTAACCATGAAAATCATGTACTTATGCATTACAAGATCATATCATCGCTTAGATGATTTCAAGAGAGAAACGATTTACGAATGTACACGGAAATACTGGAAATTAAAGGAAATGGAACTGCCGAAAGCAAATGGGACTGATTTCATAGTGGGCGTAGCGGACAGGCAGATAAAAGGAGTCTACAAAAATCTGTCGGGCTGGAAAATGGTCAGGGATAGACCAGAACTACAGGACGAAACAGAAGTGAAAGACCACCCGGAATATCAGGATAGATGGGCATTTGACGGTGAAGAAGTTACATCATCTGAAATCATAGGAGAAATCAAAAAGGATTATGCCAATCATCCATTCAGATTCAACGTCAGCTACGTCATTCATTATAACTTTTAAATTTTGAAATCTATTTTCAGGAGGCTATTATGAAAAAGACTATGCCTGAATTTTCGTTGATGCGGTATT
>JAFNQK010000015.1 GCA_017386165.1 Treponema sp. | reverse complement strand
TTTCCGCGGTTCAGAACGTAGACCTCGTAGCCGTGCTGTACAAAATAAGATGCAGTATACTTACTAACAAAACAACTCGTCAACTTCAAAATCGGCCTTCTCCACCCGTCGCAGTTCAACTTCATACCCGAATTACGGTAAAGGAAAAACTCTACCAAATGAACATATATAATTATTTTCTATCAGAAATCTTAAATCAGTGTTAAAATACTTTGAGAGATTAAAAAAAAATCGACTTTTTATTCAAAAGATCGACATTGTCGGTTATGAAGAAATAAAGAATTAAATTTATCAGCGGAGGTAGAAAAATGAAAAAATCACAATGCATTGCGGCAAGTACACTGCTTGCATTCATACTCGTCTCGTGTTCAAACATTATCAGCAATACGGGGGCAAACACTAACGAACAAGCTGGTGCAAGCACAAGTAAGATAGAAGAGACCTCTCTAAACGGCAAAACACTCATTGAATTCACGGGAAACCCAGCCTACGACATCACTTTTTTAAACGAGTATTGGACAACAAACGGAACGCCATTTCCATCTCCGGTGGTTTTGCAAGGCTCAACCACTACAGACGGCAACATCAGTGGCATAGCATCACGTTCTTCCCGTTCGGCAGGCGATGCTGCGGGGGAAGTAGCAATCAACGGCTTTGGCGACATGGTAAAGAACTTTTCCGGAAAATCCCTGCTCACCTGGGCTGGTGGTACGGCGCTTTCGGGAACCATTGGCGCAGTAGCAGGCGTTGGCGTTACATATCTGCTCGACGCCCTCGGCATCGTAAAGAGCACAACAAACTATTTAAAGGAAATCAACGGAAAACTTGATAAAATCGAAAAGCAGCTTGCTACCATGCAGAACATGCTGACAGAAATGGAAGCCAAGCTCTATACCGAAACTCAGTATCAAGGCGAGCTGACCCGCTACTACACAGTCATGCAGAACCGGGACATCCAGTACAATAACATCTACATTGATGCGATGATTTGCTGGAACAGCATTATCGATATTCTTTTTGAAGCAGCAGTCGCATCTCAGTATCAAGACGATGCGACAGGTTACGCTGCAAAAATTGCAGAGCTAAACACAAAAGAAAAAAAACTATCCTATTTAAGCGGATTCATCGACAGCACGAGTTGGGAGAATGCGATGAGCGCCTCAGAGGTCTCCCTTTCGACGGATGCAGCAGGTATTGCGTTCAAAAAATATTTTGAGGATAATGCGCAGACTATCAGCGAAAAAATAGAAGCGAAGGTCAAAGTATGGGGAGCAAATGCAAACACTGGAGCTTCGAGCGTGTTCAAGCTCTGTAAGTATCTGACCGACACCAACAAGGGCATCGCAAGTGAAAACTTTAATATGTACCAGCTTTACGACAAATACGCAGAAGTTTGTTTTGTCTGGGAACAGGAAGGCTACAACTGGCGTCAGCAGATGCGTGACCAGGACAGTGCGATTATCGCGATGAGTGCACCACTTGCCTATTGGTACTATGCGCTTATCGAAACGCTCCACACCTCTTCTACAAACTGCAGCGAATTACAGGCCTATGTGAATGCCGCATTGTCGCTTAACACTAATTATCCCATCGTTCGTCATTCTACACCGATTTATCAGAAGTGGGGCAGCAAGTGGCATGGACAAGCTTTTACGGGAACAATTGCCCAAATAGATTACACAAAAGTAATGAGCAGTAAGTGGGCAACACCAAATATTACAAAAGGGACATCCAGCAATGTTGCAAAGAAGAATATTCTGGAAGAATCGAAATACTGTTATAATGCTTCCCGTTTATACGCAGGCTTAGGACCAAAGACACCACCGGCTGATACCAATACCATCTGCTCCGAGGCACAGAACATGGCCATGCCGGAAGAATGGTACAAAGAAATTTTTGATGCCTATGCGGTAAAATCTCCAACCGGCGTAACTCATAAGTCTCTCTTTGACATATTCAAGTCAGTTGGCTTTACCAATGCTAACGGAAGTGCATTTTCATTTACTTCCTCAACCGTACAGGGCTACGAAGACTTTTTTATCACGAACCGCAGAACCTACATGAAAGTTATGACAGGGTACAAAGCTGGTAACTGGCATGAGTACTGCCCTTATGTTACGGTTGTCGTTGGAAACTCAAGCGCCAACTATGAACGGAACGGGCATGAGGTATGTCCTGTCGTGTATGCCGGCCGCTATATATGCCATGTCAGTCATTATGGAAAAGGTACTCACGAAACAGACAAAAGCGATAACTACAAAGTCTGTATGAAAACGCTGACTAACTATAAGCACAAGTTTTACTACCCCATAAAAACAGATACCATTGTGGAAGCGCAATAAGGAGGCCATTAATGAAACTAACACGAACTTTTATAGCATCAGTTACGGCAGCGATTACGCTATTCACCTTTGCTTCCTGCTCGAATGATATCGGTACGGAAAACCCGCCAATCAGCCTTGAAGGAACGTCTCTCTACGGCTCCCTGCTTGATGTACGTTTTGTGGGAGCCCGTACTGCCTATGTCACCATGCATGACTCTCTTATAAGCGATAAAGAGAATCTCTACAGCTACAGTGCAACTTCTGAAATACTCACGCTTCAGATGCAAAAAATTGCTGCCCCAGACGGAAGCGGAAAACTAGTTACGCAGAACGGTTATATTAGCTACTGGGAATCGGAAGACTTCAAATATGCGAACATCATCACAGATGATGTTGCAAACTGGTATCAAACCAAGACCTTCACCGTGACCGACGCAGACGACACGGTCTACACGTTTACGAACAAGACTACTTATGTCCGAAACGGTGACGAAACAAGCTCAGTACTTACGACAAGTGGAATAAGCAAAGTCAGCGGAGGCACAGAAACGACGCTCTTTAGCGATTTGTCAGGCTACACTGAGATAGAAAGTAAATACAGCGCATCAGAATTTACGAATGTCGTTACCGTGCATGTATACGAAGTGACCACCAAGACTGTAGACGAAGAAGAAGAGATAAACATAGTGCCGTACACCGGCTATCCGCTGGAACTAGGGACTGCAACTGTCGGCAAAAGCGAATCTGCCTTCGGCTCTGACGACGTTGACACCGCTGCAAAAATCAAAGAATGTGAAGAAATCTTCACCTCACGATACGAAGAACTTTCCGCAAACGATTGGGCTATAGTAAAGGCTGAGTTTATGCCACGGACATACCGCTACGAAAAGAATAAGACTGTAACAAAATCAGCCCTGAACGAAAACGGCACTTATGAGCAGTATAATATCACCTACGATTACTACCTGACACAGCAGTATACATCGACAGATACATCAATCTTTATGTATACCCCAGACGATGCCGTTGACCTTGCGCAGTTTACAGGAAATGTCGCCATATTTAAAGGTTTTACAGGCTCTATCTACTTCGTCATAAATGGCAGCACGACCGAAAGCTACTACAGCGAAAGCGTAGACACATCCACAAAAAAGATAACCTTCTTCGAGGTCATAGAAAGTGACGAAGAAGAAAGCTCAGAGTCAGACGAAACCCTTGAAAAAACAATTTCTGCCACCTACAACGTGAACGAAAACGGAAATGCAACCACATTTACGCTCTCCTTTGAGACAAAAGACGGCTTTACGGTGAGTGGAATGACTATCAAATTGGATTACTGCCCTGTTGAAGAAGGGCTTATGATAACGGAATAGTCTGTTATTGCAATACATGTACGAACCGTGAAACCGGCTCGAAACTAATAACTCTTGACCAGCCAATCCGTTAGAGCGGTATTATGTGCAAAAATGCCGACAGGAACTTCACGCATTATGTCTGTGAGCTGTCGGCATGCATTTTCTATCGAATAAAATTGTTCAATTTTTTTGTTGTAAGTCCTTCTGAAAGAGTTCCCGCAGTCAATTGTCTTCAGCGGGAACTCGGCTTATAATTTTTATAGCTTTATTTTTTCAATCTTGAAAGAAATTCCTTCAATTTGATTATTCTGTCACTTATTTAATCAGTTTCTCCAACTCACTCCGCAGCTTTTTCTTCAACTCCTCCAGTTCTTCCCCCTTTATCATCACATCTTCTGACCACATTTTTTCTTTCGGAAGCCACCAGACCGGGCCGTTTCCGTTTACGCCGTACTGACCGAGGTCGC
>JAFNQK010000208.1 GCA_017386165.1 Treponema sp. | reverse complement strand
TTTTGCAGGAAGGAAAATGTGCTCGCCTTGCAGACCTTACAGATGATGAAAAGCTTGCAATCCGCGATATGTTCCTTTTGACAATGAAACCAACTTTGTATGTTGCAAACATCGATGAAGATTCAATTGCCGACGGTACAAATAAGTATGTTGAAACTTTAAGGAAGATTGCTGAAAGTGAAAATAGCGAAGTTGTAGTTATCTGCGGAAAGTTTGAAGCTGATCTTGCAGAAATCACAGACCCTGCAGACAGAAAAGACTTTATGGATTCTGTAGGACTTTCGGAAAGCGGTTTGGCAGTTTTGGCAAGAAAAGCTTATCACCTTATGGGCTTGGCTACCTTCTTTACAGGGGGAGCAGACGAATGCCGCGCATGGACAATTCATGCAGGAGACACAGCTCCTAAGGCTGCGGGTGTAATCCACACTGACTTTGAAAAGGGCTTTATTCGTGCTGAAGCATATTCTATTGAAGATTTACGTCAGTACGGAAGTGAACAGAAAATCAAGGAAGCCGGCAAATACCGCCAGGAAGGTAAGGATTATATCGTAAAAGACGGGGATGTACTGTTTTTTAAGTTCAACGTCTGATATGCCGACACGCTCGGCGTGCTGCATATCCGGCTATACCAGGACGCACTTCGGCGCCTGGTAAACCAATTTCGTGCCGACGCTATCGCGCGGCACAAATCATAGTAGAAGGAAGGGGCGACGCTATAGCGCGACACAAGTTGTAGTTGGTGTATGTCCCGTTGATTGAGGGATTGCTGCGAAATTGTATCGAAATCAACAATGAGAGGAGTGTTTAAAATGTATAAAAAGTTTTTTCTTCTTTTTAGTTTATTTGTTTTTATTTTTTCAAGTTGTTCAAAATCTCGAACAAATAATAATTCTACCGAGCCGGTTGCTGAAATATTTACAGAAAATGAAAAGATACTTGAACTTAATTCATTGTTAGAAAAAGGTTTTTCTCATAGTTATTCGCAAAAAATTGATACACAGATTAATCAAAAAATAGATGATTTAACAAGTCTTTCTGATAAAGAAAAAGATTTTTATGATAAGTTTGTCGGAGTATATGCAAGAAAAGAAATGAATTCTAAGATTTTAAGAATGCGATATTCTTTTTCTGTGGTTGATAATTCTGATGGTACCTATTCATACAATTTTCCTGATTTTGATTATTTTAAGATTGATTATAATTTTGAAAATCAATGCTTCTATACAGGTGATGTGGGTGCTGCTGAGCGTATTGATATTGAAACTTTTCAACTTCCTGAAAATTTAGAGAAAATCTCGCTTGGAAATATTGCTCCAATTGATTGTACCTCAAGTTCTAATGATGAAATTGAGGGTAGATTACAGACTCTTCTTACTTCATTTTACAAAAAACTTGCAGTCAAAGATTTTGAATATATAATAGACAATATTCTTTATGCGGATGAGTTTAGCGCTGTTCAATCTGTTTCAGCACTTCCTTCCCCAGCTTGTCGCCCGTCGAGAGAAATTCCTCCCACGTCAGCGTGGTCTTGTCGTCAGGGTGACGTTTCACCTGGGGATGCAGTGTGACGATGAACTTGAGGGTCGGACATTCGTCAATAACTTGACGGACAATGTCATATTGTGTTTGATCACCTGCAAACAGGATGGTGGCACCCGAGTCGTTGACGATATACTTCACTTCGTCCTTGCTGCTTGTGGCATAGATGGGGACGGGAATGGCGCGGTTGTAGAAGGCGCCAAAGTGGGTAATCAATATTTCGGGGCAGTTCTGCGTGAACAGGCACACTCGGCCCTGTGGCTCAACGCCTCCGGTGAACAGCGCACCTGCAGCTCGGTCAATCTGTTCACTAAAACCGTTCCATGTTATAGACGACCACACCTGGGTCTCGTAGTCACGGAAACGTAGCGCTTCACGCTCGCCATACTTGGCGCGCTGCTTGCTGATCAGTTCGACAAATCTATTCATAATCCATGATGATTTGGTTTGTAATCTGCAAAGGTAATCATTT
>JAFNQK010000207.1 GCA_017386165.1 Treponema sp. | reverse complement strand
GTGATGTCACGGCAAATGTTGTTTTCACTGTTGGTGCACAGAATGAACTTGCGGTGACCGCCGTCTTCCGCGTTGAGTTTTAGGACAGCATGACCTGTGGTGCCAGAGCCTGCGAAAAAGTCGAGGATGGTTATATTCTTATCACTTACAGTTACATTCTTAAAAAGCTTAATAATAATTTCAAGAGGTTTAGGATTTAGAAAAACATCCTTTAAGCTAAAGATTTCGGTCAATATATTTGAACCGTCTCCAGTTTCAGCTACATCGTATATAATACTTCTGTCTTTTATTATTTTATTTTGCCCATTAAAGTATTCTTTTTCATATGGAATCCATTTACCATCTTTTTGTTCCCAATGAATTAATTTTTCTTGTTCAAGTTTTTTCATTTTATCTTTTCCTACGCGCCAACGTCCATCATTTCCATCTGGTGCAATAGGAAAGCAATCAGTTCCATCTGGAGCTGCTATAGAAAAATACATAGATGGTCTATCTTCTCGTCGCGATGTATTTCCCCATTTTGCAAGTTTTGTAGTTTTGAAAAATCCTTTTTTATCAGAGTGATTAAATTCTCTCTGAGAACGTTCTACAACTTCATCTTTCCAAAACATTTTATCCGTTTTTCTATAAACGCAAATGTATTCATGTTCAGTTGAAAAATAATCAACTGCTTGTCCTCCACCGAATTTCTTTCTCCAAATATAATTACCTACGAAATTCTTTTCCCCAAATACTTCATCACAAAGCATCTTCAAACTTGCCTGCTCGTTGTCGTCAATCGAAATGAAAATCACGCCTTTTTCACTCAGCAAGCTTCTCGCAATCTGCAATCTCTTTTCCATAAATGAAAGCCACTTGGAATGTCGGAACTGGTCAGTGGAATCCACAAAATCATCATCATAAATAAAATCCTTGTTCCCGGTATTATAGGGCGGATCAATGTAAATCACGTCAATCTTTCCGCGGTGGGTCTTTTCCAAAAGTTTAAGGCTTGCAAGATTGTCGCCCTCCAGCAGAAAGTTCAGCTCGCCGCCATTGTCCACGAAAAGCTTTTTTTCTTCTATAAATACAGGGGCATTCTCTTCCAAAAGCTCGTCAATTTTTTCGCGGTGCTCTTCAAAAACAAGACCGTATTTTTTGCCGTTCACTTCGCGGCTCAGTTCGCCAAGATAGCCCAATAGCTGAGAGGCATTTTTTTCGTCAGCATTCTTTTCTATAAAAGTTTTTATCTCTGCAATCTTAGAAAGCAAGGCTTCCCGCTTTTTACCTGAAATATTTGTGGACATATTTAGCTCCAACACTTAGTAAAAGTTATAAAATTAACTAATAACTTAGTTTTACTAAATTTACCACAAAATCAACTTAGTTTCACTATAAATTTGCATTTTTTTCTTAACTAAACTGCTTTTTATGGAAGACTATTTTGAAATATTCAGACTTAACATGAAATTTTACCGGGAACAAATGAAAATGTCGCAAAGTCAACTTGCAATAGGAGCTGATTGCACCAACGGATTAATCGGTCAAATTGAAGCTGGAACCACAAAACCGTCTTTTGACAGAATAATAAACATCGCCGCCGCCCTGAAAATCCACCCAGCAGACTTGTTTTTGCGCAATGCATCCAGTACGGTTTCACAAACAAAAAAAATCCTGCTCACAGAACTGCTGCCCCAAATTGAGGACTTCGTAGAAAAGAGGCTGTAAAAAAATCTGTTTTATTTTCATAAGATAAGTTCTCTATTCCATGATTTTTTACTTGTCAAAAATAAGAATTTATGATATATTCTTATTAACAATAAGTACCTCAGGCCATAACAAATGAAAAAGAATTATTACAACGATTTTATTACAAATTTAAAATTTTACAGGGCAAAGAAAGGTTTTTCGCAGATAACACTTGCAGGTGTGTGTAATTGTTCAAATAGCACAATCGGCTGTATTGAAGCTGGAAAAGTACAACCTTCTTTTGACATGATTTTACGACTCGCAGAAGCCCTGGAGATACATCCAGCGGATTTGTTTTTACGTAATTCTTCAAGCTCAGTCGGAGAAATGAAGAATCGTTTACGCAAAAAACTGATTCCTCAAATTGAAGAGTTTATTGATAAAGAATTGTGATATTGTTTTACTATGGAGGGAAAAGCTATGAAAGCAAAAGCAAAATGCCCTTGCTGATATTGGCGTATCGGCAGGGGCAAAATCCGAATGTACTTCACAAAAATGAAGCACACAGGGGACAACGAAAAACGGCATCAAACGATAATTTATATTACCCATTTTTGGTGTCTCCGTCAAGAAATAACGGCAGTTTCTCTAGGCAGAACTTGATGTTGTCAACATCAAGTCACCTTACGCATGAGAACCGTAATGAATTTCTCGGAGGTTCCAAAATGGGACAAGGATATTCAGGACATGGTATAACTCTTGGCGGGACGACTTATACAATAAATCAGACTAACAGTCATACCATAGGAACAACTGGAAAGCC
>JAFNQK010000206.1 GCA_017386165.1 Treponema sp. | reverse complement strand
GGCACTTTTGATTTTACGAGTTTGAATCCTAGAGATATTGAGCGCATTGAAATTGTTCGAGGTGGATTTACGGAAGGTGTCAGCGATGACGGTGCGGTGGCCGGAGTTATTTATATTACGACAAAAAAACAGTCCCTGGGGCACCAGTTTAATACCGACACCCAGATTAAATCTTTTTTTTATGCTCAGCGCCTCATTGACGGTTTTAGTCAGAATTTTGGATATAACGGGCAAATCAGCGAGAATGATTTTATCAAAACGAATCTTAAAGCTACTTATGCGCAGAATGAGTTCCCTTTTTTGAATTATCGAAAGCTGATTAAAATTCGCAGCAATTCTCAAGTGTACGATGCACACTCGAATATTTCATATTCACATTATTTTGGAGAAGGAAACTCTTTTACTGTAAAAAATCTGACTTATGCAGGCTATAAGCATACTCCAGGCACCGCAACCGCCAATCAGAACGGAATTCAGCAGGATTACAATAATATTCTCGGATTTAATATTAACTTTCCTTCTATCGCAAAATGTGTCACGTGGAACTCCAATCTAAACTGGATTTGCAATAATCGCTTTTTTGATCAGTACAACGAACACAGCAAGCATTTTATTAATACGATTTCTTTTGCCACAAGTGCAGATTTGTTTTGTTTTAAGAAATACAAACAGTCTGCAGGAATCAGTTTGGATTTTGTTCATTTAGATTCTACTGACGATGGTCTGCACAATCAGTTTAGCGGTACTTTTAAAGAAACCAGCAAGTTCTTATTTAATAAACATTTTTCTTTAATTGTTCCTCTTTCTATTAAGTTCTGCGGCGAAAATGTAGCTTTTACACCTAAAATCGGTTTTAAGGCTGCGTTTAAATACTGCGATCTATCCATCAGCGGATACAGAATGGTGCAGTTTCCAAATATGGATGATTTATACTGGAATGGTGGTGGAAACCATGGAAATCCCGATTTATTGCCGGAAACAGGATGGGGCGCTGAATTTACAACAAATTTCCATAATATTTTTATTCCTTTCAGTTTTTGTGTGTTCACTAACTATTATTCAAATAAAATCCAGTGGAGTAATCTGAATAATACCTGGTCACCGCAGAATATTAGTTCTGCTTTTTATCTTGGATTTGATTTATCTTTTGAAAAAACTTTATTTAAGTTCTGGACCATCCGCAGCAACTGGGAATACTTATACAACGTCCTTTTGAACCAAAACGACAAGAATACATACCTCAAGCGTATTATGTGGACGCCAGATTTAGTTTTTTCTGTAATAAACTCGTTCAATTTTAAATATGGTTCAGTCAGTATTGAAGTAAATTACACCGGCAAGAAATATATCAGTAATTTGAATATAAGCTATGTCGAACCATACTGTCTCGTTAATTTATGCGGAGAATTAGACATCTGGAAACATTTCCAGCCTTATTTAAGAATAGATAATCTCTTTAATGTCGATTACGAAGCTATTCCTGATTATCCTATGCCAGGTATAAGTTTAATCATCGGCTGTAAATGTAAATGGTAGAGAGAAAAGAGAAATCACTTCTACACTAAAAAAGAGCTTCACCCTTTTTTTTGTTTATTCTCCATAACTTTCTTTTTCACCCTCT